>CAMBWM010000039.1 GCA_945871335.1 Polaromonas sp. YR568
GCGCTGGGCGACGCGATTTGCAAACTCTTTGCCAGCCAGGGCTGGAATGTGTTTCGTGAGTTTTATTACAACGACGCCGGCGTGCAGATCCACACCCTGGCCACCAGTACACAGGCGCGCGCCAAAGACCTCAAGCCGGGCGATGCAGCTTGGCCCGAGCCGGCTTACAACGGCGACTACATCGCCGACATCGCGCGCGACTTCATCGCAGGCAAGAGTGTCAAAGCTGACGACCGCGAAGTCACCGCTACCGGCAACATCGACGACCTGGACGCCATCCGTCAGTTTGCCGTGGCCTATCTGCGCCGGGAGCAAGACCTGGACTTGCAGGCTTTCTCAGTGCGCTTTGACAACTACTACCTCGAGTCCAGCCTGTATTCGTCGGGCCGTGTGGCTTCGACAGTAGAACGACTTCAGACCGCCCGCAAGACCTACGAGCAGGACGGCGCCCTGTGGCTCAAATCGACCGACTACGGCGATGACAAAGACCGCGTCATGAAAAAGAGCGATGGCAGCTACACCTACTTTGTGCCTGATGTGGCCTACCACCTGGCCAAGTGGGAGCGTGGTTACGCCAAGGCCATCAACATCCAGGGCATGGACCACCACGGCACCATCGCCCGCGTGCGCGCCGGTCTGCAGGCGGCTGGTGCCGGCGTGCCCGCCGGTTACCCCGACTATGTACTGCACACGATGGTGCGCGTGATGCGCCACGGCGAAGAGGTGAAGATCTCCAAGCGCGCCGGCAGCTACGTCACGCTGCGCGACCTGATCGAGTGGACCAGCGCTGATGCGGTGCGCTTCTTCTTGCTCAGCCGCAAGCCCGACACCGAATACGTCTTTGACATTGACTTGGCGCTGGCCAAGAACAACGAGAACCCTGTCTATTACGTGCAATACGCGCATGCGCGCATTTGCTCGGTGCTGCTGCGCCATGCCGGCCAGGAAGACGAAGAGTCGCAACGTGCCGAGCGCGTGCTGGCCATTGCCGCCGAGCTGCAGGGCGTTGACCTGTCGCCGCTGCAAAGTCCGCAAGCCCAGGCGCTGATGCTGCTGCTGGCCAAATACCCCGACATGCTGGCCAATGCCGCCCAGGGCATGGCCCCGCACGATGTCGCGTTTTACCTGCGAGAACTGGCCGCCTGCTACCACAGCTATTACGATGCTGAGCGAATTCTGGTGGAGGATGAAGAGCTCCGCCTGGCCCGCCTGGCGCTGGTGGCCGCGACACGTCAGGTGTTGCACAATGGATTGCAGATGCTGGGCGTGAGCGCACCGGCAAAAATGTGAACAAGCGACGCATGGCCGCACAGGACAGACAAGGTATGAAAAAGCAACGCGGTGGAACCCTCTTCGGCTTCATTTTGGGCGCCCTGGCCGGACTGGGCGTGGCTTTGGCCTTGGCGGTTTACATCACCAAGGTGCCCATGCCCTTCATGACGAAGACGCCAAGTCGCACAGCCGATGACGCTGCCGCCGAGGCCAAGAAAAACCGCGACTGGGACCCCAATGCGGCCTTGTCTGGCAAGCCGGCAGTCAAAGACGCTCAGGCTGGGGTGGACCCCGCTGCGGCCCCCGCAGCCCCAGTTGCTCCCGGCGCGCCGACGCCTTCTGCTGATCCTGTGGGTGATCTGGCCAAAGCCAAAACCGACACACAAGCTAAACCTGCTGCTCCGACGCAGGCGGCCGCAGCCCCGGCTGCAACTGCGGCAACGGCAGCTGCCGGCGACCCTTTCAATTATTTTGTGCAAGCCGGCGCCTTTCGCACGCCTGAAGATGCTGAACAACAGCGCATCAAGCTCTCTTTGATGGGTTTACCGGCCCGCGTCAGCGAGCGCGAGCAGTCCGGGCGCATCGTTTACCGGGTGCGACTCGGCCCTTTCGATAAAAAAGACGATGCTGAAAAGGTTAAAGTCCGGCTCGACACCGGCGGCCTGGAAGCGACCCTTGTACGGGTCCAGAAATAAACTCCACCCCATTCAAAGGAACTGACTTTTATGCAAAGACGCGAATTTTCACAAGCCGCACTGGCGGCCGCTTCAGCCACAACCCTGGCTGCGCTGCCCTTGGGCGTGCTAGCCCAGGGCAAACCGCCGGCTGAAGGCAAGGACTACCTGCAGCTGAGCAAACCGGCACCCAACGAGGCGCCCGCCGGACAAATTGAGGTGGTTGAGTTTTTCTGGTATAGCTGCCCGCACTGCAATGAATTTGAGCCACAGCTCGAGGCCTGGGCCGCTAAAGCCCCTAAGGACGTCAGCCTGCGCCGGGTGCCGGTGTCTTTCAGGCCCGACTTCGAGCCCCAGCAGCGCCTTTATTACGTGCTGGAAGCAATGGGCAAAGTGGCTGCGCTGCATAAAAAAGTTTTTTATGCCATCCATGTCGAAAAGCAAGCCCTCAACACGGCCGATCTGGTCAGCGCCTGGGCGCAAAAGCAGGGCATAGACAAGGCCAAGTTCACCGAGCTTTACAACTCCTTTCCCGTCAACATGAAGACCCGCAAGGCAACGCAATTGCAAGAGGCTTTCATGGTCGACGGTGTGCCGGCACTGGGCGTGGACGGGCGCTACTACACCTCAGGCTCTTTGGCCGGCACGATGGCGCGTGCGCTGACAGTCACCGATCATTTGCTCACACTGGCGCGCACAAGCAAAACAGCGCCGGTCAAAGCCAAGTAAGGCTGTCCGATGAATGTCAGGCCTGGCCTGTCACCCGTCTGAAACCCGCCCCCAGCAAGGCGGGTTTTTTTATGCATAAACGTATTCGCGGCGTGTGTGCTGGCTACAATCGCCAAAACAAACACAGCAAGATTCGTGCCCTTATGAACTATTCACCCTCTCTGCTCATCAGTCTGGCGCTGCTCGCGGCGACGCCTGCTTTCGCCGAAAGAGCCGATCGCGACAAGCCCATGAATGCCGAGGCCGACGCACTGCGCTATGACGACCTCAAGCAGTCCAGCGTGTTCACTGGTAACGTGATCATCACCAAAGGGACCACCGTGATTCGGGGTGCCCGCGTCGATGTGTCGCAGGACGCCCAGGGCTACCAGCAGGCCGTCGCCATCGCCGAGCCTGGCAAGCTGGCTTATTACCGCACCAAGCGCGACGGGGTCGACGAGATCATCGAGGGCGAGGGCGAGCGCATCGAGTACGACGGGCGCGCTGACAACGTCAAATTCATCCGCCAGGCCGTAATGCGGCGCTACGTGGCCGGCAAGTTGGCTGACGAAAGCCAAGGCGAACTCATACGCTATGAAAACACCACGGACGTGTTCAGTGTCGATGGCAGCGTGCAGCCCAGGCCCACGGCCAGTAACCCGAGTGGCCGTGTACGCGTCTTACTGTCACCGCGCAGCCAGGCGCCCGCCGTTGCTGCTGGCGCGCCTTCGGCACCTGCAACGGGTGCTACTGCACCGGCCGGTGCCGCCCGGCCGCAGACGGCTGCACCGGCGCAGCCCTTACCCGGTTTGCGCTCCAGCCCCACGCTGAGTAGCGACAAAAAATAAGTCCCGACGGATGAGCCAGGCTGCCACACCCAATTCAAACCCCAGCCGTCTGGTGGCGCAGGGCCTGCAAAAATCTTATGCAAGCCGCAAAGTTGTCCAAAACGTCTCTCTGGCGGTGCAAAGCGGTGAAGTGGTTGGCCTGCTAGGCCCTAACGGCGCCGGCAAAACCACTTCGTTTTACATGATCGTCGGCCTGGTGCGCGCTGACGCCGGCCAGATCAGCATCGACGGTCAAGCTGTTGAGCGCATGCCTATTCACCGCCGCGCCCGACTCGGCCTGAGTTACCTGCCGCAAGAGGCCTCGATATTTCGCAAGCTCACGGTCGAAGAAAACGTGCGCGCCGTACTCGAGTTGCAACGCGACCCCTTGGGCAAACCTCTCACTGAGGCGGACATTAAGCAGCGCACCGACAGGTTGCTGCACGAGTTGCGTGTCGAGCATTTGCGCGACTCGCCGGCGCCGGCACTGTCTGGCGGCGAGCGCCGCCGCGTTGAGATCGCCCGCGCCCTGGCCACCCAGCCCCGCTTTATTTTGCTGGATGAACCCTTTGCCGGCATCGACCCGATCGCCGTCATTGAGATCCAGCGCATCATCGGTTTCCTGAAGTCGCGCGGCATTGGCATACTGATCACCGACCACAACGTGCGCGAGACGCTGGGCATTTGTGACCACGCTTACATCATCAGCGAAGGCCAGGTGCTGGCGACAGGCACGCCAGCTGAAATCGTCAGCAACGCTGACGTGCGCCGCGTCTATCTCGGCGAACACTTCAAAATGTAGCTATGAGGTTCCCCCCCTTTGTCGCTCATTCAATTTGGTTCACCCCCTTTGACGCTCACTGCGTGTAGCGTCCTCCCCCCTCCGGGGGCCGCCACCTGCGGCCCGGCGAAGCCGGTTCCGCGGCGCGCAGCTTGGTTCCCCCCGTTGTCGTTCACTGCGTGTAACTCCTTCCCCCCTCCTGGGGCTTCGCCTGCGGCCCGGCTGAGCCGGTTCCGCGGCCCATGCTCGGGCAGGTGCCGAGTCGGGCTGCGTTCATGCCAGTGCCGGCCGCAGGACCGGCTTTGCCGGACTGCAGGCGGGCCAGCCCCCTCGGGGGGCAGCGCAGTACGCGAAGCGACAAGCGTGGGGGCTCCATGAAGCAGGGTTTATCACTGCGCGTTTCGCAGCATCTGGCGCTGACGCCGCAGTTGCAGCAGTCGATACGTTTGCTGCAGCTTTCGACGCTGGAGTTGAGCCAGGAGGTCGAGCAGATGCTGGACGAGAATCCTTTTCTGGAGCTGTCAGAAGAGGCGGCTTCGCGGGAGGAGTTTGGTTTGGCCACGGCGGATGTGCCGGTCAGTCAGGACAATAAGGACTTTGAATATTCGGCCGGGGAAAGTTCGGCATCCAGTAGCGCCGATGACCGGGCCTCAAGTACCGCTGAGTCGACCGGCGAAGGCGAAGGCAGCGAGCCCAAGCTCGAGGAAAGCTGGGAGGGTGATGGCACAGTCGAGAGTACGCCTGATGACAGCGAATGGGGCAGCGATGCGCCCGCCCGCAAAAACAACAATGACGACGGTGAAGATGTGGACGCGGCTGAACTGGCGCGCAACCAGGAGTCGCTGCAAGATCATTTGCACCGGCAGGCGCTGGGTTTGCGCCTGTCTGAAGAAGACCGCGCTGCGCTGCACTTCTTAATTGAGTCGCTCAACGACGACGGCTACCTTGAAGACACCTTGGCCGCGCTGGCCTCAGGACTTGCCGGTGAAGACCTGGAGCAGGCCGAAGAGCTCGAACATCATTTTTCGGTCGCGCTCAAACTGTTGCATCACATGGAGCCGGCAGGCGTGGGCGCACGCAACCTGGCCGAGTGTTTGAGCCTGCAACTGTTGGACTGCAAGAACACCGAAGAAACGCGCGCCGCCATGGCCATCTGCCAGCAGCCAATGGAGTTGCTGGCCAAACGCGACGTTAAGCGCCTGACACAGCTCTGCGGATTTTCTGACAGCGCCATCAAGCTGGCCATCGGCCTGATCGGCCGGCTCGACCCCAAACCGGGCCGGCGCTTTGTGAATGTAGAGCGCAACGTGGTGGTGCCCGATGTTCTGGTGATCAAAGCCGGGCGCGGCTTCAAGGTCTCGCTCAACGGCGAGGTCATGCCCAAGTTGCGCGTGCACGATATTTATGCCAACGCACTCAAGCAGCACAAAGGCCAGGGCGGTGCGGCGCTGCAACAGCGGCTGCAAGAGGCGCGCTGGTTCATCAAGAACATACAGCAGCGTTTTGACACCATTTTGCGCGTGTCCACCGCCATCGTCGAGCGCCAAAAGGCTTTCTTCGCGCATGGTGAGCTGGCCATGCGACCGCTGGTGTTGCGTGAAATTGCAGATGAACTGGGCCTGCACGAGTCCACCATCTCGCGTGTGACCACCGCCAAGTACATGAGCACGCCTTACGGCACCTTTGAGCTGAAGTATTTCTTTGGCTCAGCGCTGGGCACCGAGGCCGGCGGCAACGCCTCGAGCACGGCTGTGCGCGCGCTGATCAAACAGTTTGTAGCCTCTGAAAGCGCGGCCAAACCGCTGAGTGACAACCAGATTTCCGAAATGCTCAAAGAGCAGGGCATCGAATGCGCGCGCCGCACGGTGGCCAAGTACCGCGAAGCGCTGCGCATCGCCCCTGCCAATCTGCGAAAAACTCTCTAGATGAACCAACTCCAATTGTTCCTACCCTGCGCTGCGGGAGTTGAAGAGCTGCTCGCCGCCGAGGTGCACCACATTACCGGCATTGCCGGCATCTCCTGGCGAGCCGGTGTGCAGCTGCAGGGTTCGTGGCGCGACGCGCAGCAGCTCAATTTGCACAGCCGCCTGGCGCAGCGTGTGCTCATCGAATTGCAGCACGCCGACTACCGCAGTGAACAAGACCTGTACCGCGCCGCCAGCAACGTGGCCTGGGAAATCTGGTTCACGCCCAAGCAGACTTTCAAGGTTGAAATCACAGCGCAGCACAGTCCGCTGAACAGCCTGAACTTTGCTGCGCTGAAGATCAAGGACGCGGTGGCTGACCGCTTCCGGGACAAGTTTGATGTGCGTCCTGACGTAGACACGCGCTGGCCCGATGTGCGCATCTACGCGCACCTGACCACCGACAGCGTCACCATTTACATCGATACCTCGGGCGAGCCGCTGTTCAAGCGCGGCTGGCGTGAAGACAAGGGCGATGCGCCGCTGAAGGAAACCCTGGCTGCCGCCATGCTGGCCGCCAGCGGCTGGAGCGGCGAGGACGGTTTGTGCGAACAAGGCGTGCCGCTGTACGACCCCTGCTGCGGCTCTGGCACCATCGCCATCGAGGCCGCGCAGATCGCCTGCCACATCGCACCCGGCTTGAACCGGCACTTTGCCTTTCAAAAATATTTGCCCTTTCAGCCGCACGTGTGGGAAGGCCTGCTCAGCCAGGCTGAGGCCGCTATCACCGCGCCCATGGCGCTGGTGTTCGGCAGTGATGTGTCGTTCCGAATGGTCGACTTTGCCGAGCGCAATGCCGAACGCGCGGGCGTGGCCCATGCCGTGCAACTGCGCGGCGGCGACGCGCTGCAGCGCATGCCACCTGCGCCTTCGGGCCTGATGCTGGTCAACCCGCCTTACGGCGAGCGCATTGACGTGGCCGGTGTGGCCGGCATCAGCGGCACGCAGGCGCGTGACGACCGCCGCCAGGGCATGGACGAATTTGGTCGCCCCTTGCCCAGCGCGCGCGAGGCGCAGGCTCAGGAGCGGGCGCAGTTCGCACCCTCACGCGACCGCTCGGCCAATCCCGGCCGCGAGCAGGCGCAAAACGCCAGCGGCGACGAAGCGCCGGACTTCTTTGCGCAGCTCGCCGCGCACTGGAAGAAAAACTACGCCGGCTGGACCGCGCACATTCTCACGCCCGACTTCAAGCTGCCCGGCAAGATGCGCCTGAAAGAGTCGCGCCGCGTACCCATGTGGAACGGCCCGATCGAATGCAGGCTGTTTCGCTTTGACATGGTGGCCGGCTCGGCGCGCGGCAAGCCCGCACCCGCCGGCTCCGCCGCACAGTGAGCGCAGCGCCCCTGCCGCTGACGCTGACGCCGCCGCTGGTGCTGGTGCTGGACACCAACATCGTGCTCGACGTTTTTGTATTCAACGACGCTGCCGCGCAGCCTGTGCGCGAGGCGTTGGCAGCTGGGCACTTGAAGTGGATCGCTACGCCGGCCATGCGCGTCGAGCTCGAACGCGTGTTGGCTTATCCGCAGATCGTGCCGCGCCTGGCTTTTTACCAGCTCAGTGCGGATGATGTTCTGGCGCACTTTGATGCGCACGCCCAGTTGCTGCCGGTGCCGGCCAAGGCGCCGGTGACTTGCAGCGATGCCGATGACCAGATGTTCATTGATCTGGCGGTCGCGCAGCGCAGCACTTTGCTCTCAAAAGACAAAGCGGTCACGTCCATGCAAAAACGACTGCTGGCGCTGGGTGTGCGCGTGCAAAAGACGCTTTAACGCGGCCCTTAAATTCGCGCCGGATTTTCAGGCGGCGCTAAAGCTGTCTGCGCTGGCTGCCGGCCAATGCGTTTTGAACACATCCGGCAGCCCGTCCAGGTTTTCTTGCAGCAGGGCGCCGGGCGCCACATGCATCAGCAATTGCGACAGCATGCGTACCTCGGTGTCGCTGACACGCCGCATGATGTGCCGCGCCGTCAGCTCGTTCGGATGCTGCAAGCCGGCCGCCTGCACCAGCTCCATGAGCGCATGCAGCGTGCTTTTGTGAAACAGCCAGACCCGCTCAGTTTTGTTGCTGACCACCAGGGCCTTCTGGCGCAAGGGGTCTTGCGTGGTCACGCCGGTCGGGCAATTGCCAGTGTGGCAGCTTTGCGCCTGGATACAACCCAGTGCAAACATAAATCCGCGAGCGGCGTTCACCCAGTCGGCGCCCAAGGCCATCATCCGGGCAATGTCAAAAGCGCTGATCACCTTGCCTGCGCAGCCGAGCTTGATGCGATCGCGCAAGCCCACGCCAATCAGGGTGTTGTGCACCAGCGCCAGGCCTTCCTGCATGGGCGCGCCCATGTGGTCGCTGAACTCCACCGGTGCCGCCCCGGTGCCGCCTTCGGCGCCATCGACCACGATGAAGTCCGGCGTGATGCCGGTTTGCAGCATCGCTTTGACGATGGCAAACCACTCCCAGGCATGGCCCAGACAAAACTTGAAACCGACCGGCTTGCCGCCGCTGAGCTTGCGCAACTCGGCGATGAATTCCAGCATCTCGACCGGGCTTGAAAAAGCGCTATGCCGTGCCGGCGAGACGCAGTCCTGGCCCATGGGCACACCGCGCGCGGCCGAGATTTCCGGCGTCACTTTAGAGGCCGGCAAAATGCCGCCGTGGCCCGGCTTGGCGCCCTGGCTGAGCTTGATCTCGATCATCTTGACCTGCGCATCGCGCGCATTGACCTCAAAGAAGTCGGCGTTGAAACTGCCGTCCGGGTTGCGACAGCCGAAGTAGCCTGAACCGATCTCCCAGATCAGGTCACCACCATTCGTGCGGTGATGCTCCGAGATCGAGCCCTCACCCGTGTCATGGGCAAAACCGCCGCGCTTGGCGCCGGCATTCAGAGCCAAAATCGCATTGGCAGACAAAGAGCCAAAACTCATGGCCGAGATGTTGAAGATACTGGCCGAATAAGGCTGCGTGCATGGCGAGCGCGAGTCAGAGGGGGCGTCTGGCGTGCCGCCTATCCAAATGCGAAAGTCAGACGACGCCAGCGTGCTCGGCTGCATGGAATGGTTGATCCATTCATAGCCCTGGCGCCCGACATCCAGGTGCGTGCCAAAGGGGTGGTTGTCCGGCTGGGTCTTGGAGCGCTGGTACACCAGCGAGCGCTGCGCCCGGGAAAAAGGGGCAGCCTCGCTGTCGCTTTCAATGAAGTACTGGCGAATTTCAGGGCGAATGTATTCCAGCAAAAACCGCATGTGCCCGATCACCGGGTAGTTACGCAATATCGCGTGCCGTGTTTGTCGTACATCCTGCACGCCCACGGCCACCAGACTCAAACACACCAGCAAAGCCAGCAGACCCACGCCAAAGCCGACCAGTGTGAACAAGGCCAGCAGCACCCCCAACATGCAGGCCACCCAAAAGCCGTAGCGTGAGGGCAAACGGGCGCTGAGCCACTGCATGGCCTGACCAATTCGACGCAGCTGCGCATAGATTTCAGCCCAGGGCAGCTTTTTGACAAGATCCAAAATGCGTTGCATGCGCAGCTTTCGTTGGGGAAAACAAGGGCTTGGCCGGGTGGCAGATACACTTTCTATCATAAGAGGCTCAGCCGCAGCCTTGCTCCACACACTTTGAACCGCCGCAGCCCATGTCTGACCAAGCCGCCCAAACCGATCCGAACGCCGACAATTTTCTGCCCCCCGAGGTGTTTGACGAGCTGGACGCCATCCTCGACGAGCTGCGCACCCGCTACGACGAAACCCCGCAGTGGGAGTTTTGTGAAGGCTTTATGGCCGCCCTGATCTGCGGCCGCCGCCCCATGGCAGCCAGCGAATACTTGCCGGTGCTGCTGGGCCTGGGCGAAGGTGAAACTCCGGACAGCGATGGGGAGGTCGAAGGCTCTTTTGCCAGCGACGCGCAACGCGAACGATTCATGGCCTTGTGGAATGCCCGTTGGGCTGAGGTGTCTACTGCGCTGGACGCAGAATGCAAAACCCTTGAAGACGATGACTGCTACCACCCCGAGGTGATGGACGTGCGCGCCGCAGTGGCCGAGTTGCCGCACGATGAGCAGGCCAACTTCAAAACCGACGAGTTGCCGGCGTTTGCACAGGTGTGGGCGCTGGGTTTCATGTTTGCAGTCGAAAGCTGGCCCGAGGACTGGGCCGCCCCGCGCGACAAGGACGCCGCCAAATGGCTGGACAGTGCGCTTCAGGCGGTGATCGCCATCACCGAAGACGACACCGGCACGCCCGAAGTGTCACCGCTGATGGAAGACGGCCCGCCCAGCACCAGCGTAGCCCGCCTGAACGCTTTTGGCGACGCCATTTGGGCGGTGTATGACCTGCGCGAACTCTGGCGTACCCTGGGACCGCGCGTGGACACCGTGCGCAAAGAGCCCGCACCAGGGCGCAACGACGAATGCCCTTGCGGCAGCGGTAAGAAATACAAAAAGTGCCACGGCGCAGGTTAATTCTTAACGACCTCAGCCGAAAAACTTCAGCAGCGCCGCCGCTGTCTCCTTGGGCAGCTCTTCCGGTATGAAGTGGCCCGCCGGCATAGTCTGGCCTGAGACGACGCCACTGCACTGGGCACGCCACAGAGCCAGTGGTTCAAACATGCGGTGCACTACGCCGCGCTCTCCCCACAGCACCAGCGTGTTGCAGCGAATCTGCTCGCTGTGTGCGCGGCTCTCGCGGTCGTGGTCGAGGTCAATGCCGGCGCTGGCGCGGTAGTCTTCGCAGGCGGAGTGAATCGCCTCGGGCGTGCAAAAGCAGCGCTCGTAGTCGGCCAATGCCTGCGGCTCGATGTAGCCCAGGCCCTGGCTGCCCCAGCCGCCGAGCTTGGCGTGCAAATAGGCCTTGGCGGTTTCGGGGTGGGTCGAGCCCATCATGATCTCTGGTACCGGCGTCGGCTGCAACATGTGAAACCAGTGGTAATAAGCGCGGGCAAAGTCCATGTAAGGCACGCGCAGGCTGCGGCCTTCGTACATGTCCAGCGTGGGCGCGATATCGATCACGCACAGCCGCGTCACACGCGGCGCATGGTCCAGCGCCAGCCGGTGTGCCACGCGACCACCTCTGTCATGACCGCAAACGCCAAAGACGGGCACCCCCAGCGCGTCCATCACCGCCACCGCGTCGTGCGCCAGCTGACGCTTGCTGTAATTGCGGTGGTCGCTCAGACCGGCTTGTTTGGACGAATCACCATAGCCCCGCAAATCGGGCATGACCAAAAAGAAATGCGGCGCCAGCAGGCGCGCTACGCGCTGCCACATCACATGACTTTGCGGAAAACCGTGCAAGAGCAGCAGCGCCGGCTTAGGCGGCTCGCCCGGCACACGCTGCGAAAACCGGGCATGAATGCGCGCGCCATTGACTTCAAACGCGCGCTGCTCAAATCCGCCAAACCAGGCCATCATGGTCTCCTTATGCTTGCCGCCCGGGGCTTTTATCATGGGGTGTTAGCACCTTCCTGTTTTAACTTTTAACCAAGGATAACCATGCCCACCTACCATATTGAAATGTTTGAAGGCCGCACCCCGGAGCAAAAGAAAAAGCTGGTCGCTGAAGTCACTCGTGTCACGGTCGAAGTGCTGGGTGGTTCGGCCGAGTCGGTGGACATCATCATCAACGAAGTCAAGCGTGACAACTGGGCCACCGGCGGAAAGCTGTGGTCTGAGCCGCGCAGCTAGCTGGACAGCCGGGCGCCCGGCGCAAGCAAGGCCGCTTCCAGCGCGTCAATGAAGATGGCCGCCACGTCAAAACCCGTCTGGTCAAAAATTTCCTGAAAGCAGGTCGGGCTGGTCACATTGATCTCGGTGATGCAATCACCGATCACGTCGATGCCGGCCAGCAGGAGGCCGCGTGCGGCCAGCACCGGGCCCACGGCCTCGGCAATCTCGCGGTCGCGCGCAGACAGGGCTTGTGCCACGCCCAGACCACCGGCAGCCAGGTTGCCGCGCACTTCATTGCCCTGCGGAATACGCGCCAGACAAAAAGGTACAGGCTTTCCACCAATCACCAGCACGCGTTTATCGCCTTGCGCGATCTCAGGTAAAAACTTTTGCACCATCACGCTTTGCGCGCCGTCCCGATTCAGCGTCTCGATGATGCTGCCCAGGTTCATGCCGTCAACTTTCACGCGAAAAATGCCCATGCCGCCCATGCCGTCGAGCGGCTTCAAGATGATGTCCTGATGCTCAGCATGGAAGCGCTTGATATCCTCAGCGTCGCGTGTGACCAGCGTCGGGCCGATGAACTGCGCAAACTCCATGATGGCGAGTTTTTCAGGGTGATCGCGCAGTGCGCGCGGCTTGTTGAAAACGCGCGCGCCTTCGCGCTCGGCTTGCTCGAGCAAATGCGTGCTGTAAAAGTACTCGCTGTCAAAAGGCGGGTCTTTGCGCATGATGACCGCGCCAAAGTCTTTAAGCGCCTGCGGCCGTTCCTCGGGCTTTTGCTGCTTGGCGTTAAACCAATTGGCTTTGTCGCCGGTCAGTTGTATGTCGCGCACGAAGGCCGTCACCGGCGTGCCGCGCTGCCACATGATGTCTTTGGGCTCGCAGACGCTGATGCTGTGGCCGCGCCGCTGGGCCTCACGCATCATCACAAAGGTGGTGTCCTTGTAAATCTTGAAGGACTCGAGCGGGTCAGCAACGAAAAGAAGGTTCATGGCTGGATTTTGGCAGGTCGCCGGCCCGCCCTCAGATTTCGATCTTCGAGCCCAGTTCCACCACCGAGTTGTTGGGCAGTTTCAGGAAGTCGGCTGCACCGCTGGCGTTGTGGTGCATTTGGGCGAACAGCTTTTCGCGCCAGGTGGCCATGCCGCCGCCTATGGTCGGTATCACCGTGTCACGTGACAAAAAGTAACTGGTGGTCATGCTTTCCAACTCGCACCCCCGGTCTTTGAGGTTTTCCAGTGCTTTGGGCACATTGGGGTCGTTCTTGAAGCCGTAATGCAAAACCACTTGCCAGCAGTTGTGACCCAGCGACTCGATCTCTAGCCGCTTGTCCAAGCCGATCCAGGGCACTTCGTGGTTTTGCACCGTGACAAACAGGTTTTGCGCATGCAGCACTTTGTTGTGTTTGAGGTTGTGAAGCAGTGCGTTGGGCACCGTGCCGCTTTCGGCCGTCAGAAAAACAGCCGTACCATCGACACGGGCAGGTGGGCTCATGAACACTGATTCCAAGAAAGACGGCAGGTCAATGGCATCCGAGCGCAGCTTGCTGTTGAGCAGTTCGCGGCCTTTTTTCCAGGTGATCATCAGCGTGAAAATAGCGCCACCAATGACCAGCGGAAACCAGCCGCCGGCAAACAGCTTCATCATGTTCGAGGCAAAGAAGGCAAAGTCCACCACAAAGAAAAT
>CAMBWM010000040.1 GCA_945871335.1 Polaromonas sp. YR568
GAAAGTCGCAACCGCCGCGACGTCGAAAACCGCCTGCGCGACGCGCTGCGCCAAGACCGCGCCCGTGTGCAGTTCGGCACCATCAGCAAATTCGGCCTGATGGAAATGAGCCGCCAGCGCCTGCGCCCGGCCCTGTCCGAAGGCGCTTCTATCCCCTGCCCGCGCTGCGGTGGTTCCGGCCACATCCGCGACACAGAATCCAGCGCACTACAAATTTTGCGCATCATCCAGGAAGAGTCCATGAAGGACAGCACCGCCTCTGTGCTGTGCCAGGTACCTGTCGATGTCGCTTCTTTCCTGCTGAACGAAAAGCGTTCAGAAATCGCCAAAATCGAAATGAAGCAGCGTATCAACGTGCTGCTGGTGCCCAACAAAACCCTGGAAACGCCGAACTACAAACTCGAGCGTCTCAAACACGACGACCCGCGTCTGGACAACATCGAGGCAAGCTACAAACTCGCTGAAGAAATTGAAGACCCGACACTGGTGACACGCCGCAGCCAGGAAAAGCACAACAAGCAAGAGCCCGTGATCAAGGGTGTCTTGCCGGATATGCCGGCCCCCATCGCACCGACCAAACCTGAGCCTGCAGCACCTGCTGCCAACCGGCAACGCTCGCCTGCAGCCCGCACGCCAGTTGCAGCGCCTGCAGCTGAAAAAGGTTTCTTCGGTTGGATCAAAGGCCTGTTCGGCAGCGAATCTTCGCCAGCCAGCCCTGCCCAGGAACCAAGGAAAGACGAGCGCGGCGAAGGCCGACGCGACGAGCGTGGTGAACGCGGCGAGCGCACCGAGCGCGGTGGCCGTGACGGCCGCCGGGGTGGTCGCGGTGAGCGCGGTGCCCGCAGCGAACGCGGTGGCGATCGCGGCGCAGAACGCGTTGAAGCGCGCGAGCCACGCGAGCCGCGTGAACCACGTCGCGAACGTAGCACCGAGGCACGCCCTGAGCGCGCACCAGGCGAAGGCCGCACCGAAGGCGGCCGTCAAGAGCAGCCACGCGGTGAAGGTCAGAGTCGCGGTGAGCGTCCTCGTCGTGAGCGCGGAGACCGCAGTGCAGAGCGCAACGGCGCGCCGCGCGATGCCGCCCAGGAAGAACTCGCACTGGCCAACCAGGCCGCCATGGCCGCTGCTTCGCGCAATGACCCCACCGGTCCGGATGCCGCGCGTGAAGAACGCCAGCCCCGCGAACCCCGTGGTGAAGGTCGCCGCGAACGCGGTGGCCGTCGTAACGATCGCCGTGACGGCGCACCCGGCGCAGAAGACAGCAATGCCACCTTTGCCGATGGTCGCGCACCGCAAACCGCTGAACGACTGGAAGGCCAGGCCAGCCAGATCGAGCCGGGCAACGAGCAAGCCGCCGGTGAAGACGGCAACCAGGAACGCGCACCACGTGAGCGCCGCAGCCGTGACCGCTACGGCCGTGATCGCCGCGAGCGCGGTGATCGTACCGAGCCCAACGCCGAGTCAGCGTCCGCCGCTGCCGAGGGCAACGGCGAGCAGCGCATGCCGGTGACGGCTGAGTTGAACTTCAGCGCCCCGGAAGCATCAGCACCTTCACCCGAAGCTAATGCGCCAGCGCCTGTACTTGTACCTGTGCCTGCACCAGCGCCAGCGCCATCAGCGTCTGCCCGCGCCCTGCCCCAGGTTGCGTCTTATGACTTGCCCTTGCAGGATCTGGCCCAAGTGGCCAGCGCTTCCGGTTTGCAGTGGGTCAACTCTGACAACACCAAGATCGCTGAAATCCAAGCGGCCATGGCTGCTGAGCCACGCCCTGTGCATGTGCCACGCGAGCGTCCGCCGGCCGTGGTGCTTGAAGCCAGCCCCTTGGTGCTGGTAGAGACCCAACGCGACTTGCGCAACATGAGCCTGCCTTTTGAAGAAGGCACTCCGCGCAACGAAAAATAAATCAGCAGAGTCCCGCCTCGGGCCCACCACCCGAAGACAGGCAAAGAAAAAGGCGACTCCATGAGTCGCCTTTTTTGATGGGGCTGCTCTTGTTACGTGAGCGCCCGGTGTGACCGCTTAAAGCTGTGCCGCCCGACGAAAAGCCAACTGCGCCGCCTCTGCGTCATTTCGCTGCTCGGCCAATGTTGCCAGTGAAAGCCAGGCCTTGCGTTTGAGCGCCGGGTCTTGCAAAGCCAAAGCAGCATGCGCCAGCAATTGCTGAGCCTTGCCCCACAGCTGGTGCTTCATGCAAGCGATGCCGGCCAGATACTCCACATTGGCGTCACCAGGGCGCGCCACCACCGCGGTCTCAATTCGAGCGAGCCATTGCGCATCGGAGGCGTCCAAGCTGGCTTCCAGGGCCAGAATAAATTTCACTCGCAGCGCATCACCCAGCTCGGAGCGCTTGTGCATCACCGGCGTCCACACTTCGGCCAGCCACTGGCGTGCCAGCGAGGCCTCGCCCTGCAAGGTCATCAGGCGGGCGGCGGCATTCACGGCCACATCCGGCATGGCGCGTTCATGGGCGTCCAGTGTCAGCCAGACCTTGTGCAGCTTGTCGGGTTCGTGCGCGCCATTGAGCAACTCGATGGCCAGACCGCGCACGATGCTTTGCGCCGCAGGCGCAGAAAAAGCCCGGTGCTTGGCCAGCAAACGAGCGGTTTCCATGGCCAACTCCGTTTGGCCGGCCAGGCGCGCGGCGCGCAAACGCATGCGCAAAGCGAGCGTGCGGCGGCCTGCGCCAACGGGCAACTTGGCCAGCCACTCCAGCGCCAGCAAAGGGTCACGGTCATCCAGCGCCCAACGCACAGCGCGCAACTGGATGCCTTCTTGCGTCGCCAATAAAGTGCGTTGACTGCTGTCTTTGAGCGCCTTTGCCAGGTGTTGGTCGCGCACCGGCCGGTTTTGCAAGAACTGCGCGCTTTCAGCTGCCAGCAGGTGGGCCAGCGAGCGCAACTGCATAGAGCGGCTGGCATGATGCCCGGAGTCGATACCCACATCGGCAATCAGCTGACTCAGATTTTTTTCTTGCGACAAGGCGTTCTCCGCCGAGCGGGAAGAACGGATAAAGCGTCCGGCTATCAAATGCGCCAGCGCCTCCATCAAGGCTGCGTACATGGCGCGCTCTTTTTGCTGCGCTCTCCAGCGCCGCGCCTGCACCGGCAATGAAGTTACTGCGCTCAATGCCTTGAGCGCAAAGTGGAGCAGCGCAAAAGCCGCAAACAGCAACAGCACCATCAGGTTAAGAGAAATATCGACCCGGTGCGGTGCCCAGAAAAGCGTCACCACAGCGTCGTTGTCGCCGGCAAACAATGCCACCGCCACGGCAACGCCGAACAGAGCAATGAACCAGAAGGCGGCGCGCATGAAGCTCAGCGGCCGGCCGCTGCCGTGGCCAGGGCGGCCAGGGTTTCAGTCAGGCGCGGCAACTCGCCGCTGCGCAGTTGGGCCTGCACCTGCTGCAAAGCGGAAATTGCGGCTTGGGTCTTGCGTGATGAACCGTCGAAATACCGCTGCAAGCCGGTCTGCACGCCAGCCAGGTCTGAACGTGCTGCATCGGTCTGGCGAGACAACAAGGCTAGGCGCGCATTGAGAAGTTTGAGCTTGATGTTTTCGCGCAAAAAGTAAGACTGCTCAGGCGCCAGCAGCGCCGCCTCGGGCTGGTCAATGCGACTCACGCGCAGCAGGCTCGCGGCTTCTGCACGCAGGCCCTGTAGCGTGCGCGCAGACCAATCCTTCAGCGCCTGGGTGTTGAGCGAGCTCCAAAAAGACGCGTTGGGCGCTGCGTTCGCAGGCTTGCCAGCCGCGGCCTTTGCAGTATCAGCCGCCGTTGGAGCCGCCACAGGGCTGTCGCCTTGCAGCTGGTTGGCCATCGGCAAGTCATCGATCAAACGCACCAACTCGTCAAGCTTGACCAGTAGCGCCGGCACATCTGTCAGCGAAGCACTTCTGATGCGCTCACCATCCTTGGCCATGGCGCGCTGCACGGGGCTCAAGCGGGGCTGGGCTGCGCGCACCAAACGAAGCTCAGCGGACTTCAGCGCCGCCAGCAAGGGCTCGGCGCTGCCGGTGAGCAGAGCTTGTTGCTGCGCCAATCGCAGGCCGGCTTCCAAGTCAATCACCAGATTGTCGTCACGCGAGCGCGACAGGCTGGTCATCAGCTCTTCAAGCTGGGTGCGTTGCAAACTGACTTCATTGAGGCGGGTTTCAGTGGCCAACAAACGCGCAGAAAGTTCGCGCGTGGCTTCTTGCGACTGGCGCGCCAGCGTTCGCGCTTCCATGGCCTGCGCACCCGTGTCGGTGCTGCGTCTGGCCAGTTCTTCCTGGACATGGTTTATTTTTTGCCACGACAACAGTGCTCCGACTGCAGCAAGCAGCGCCAGCAGCAAAACGCCCAAGGCCCAGGGCCGTGAACGCCAAACAGCCAACGGCAGCTCTGCTGCCACCACAGGCGTTTCAGGGCTGCCCGTGGGTGCGGCTGCCGGGGCTGTGGCGGGGGGCATGTTACTCATGAATTCAATGATTCTATCGATGCAACGATATCGTCCACCGCTGGCCGTGACTCGATAACAACACCCCAACCCGCATCCCGCGCCGCGCCGGCGATGCGCGGGTGCGTGGCAATGGCTCGCGCCGTAGACCAGTCGCCCTGTGGCAAACGCGGCAGGCTGTCCAGCCCCTCGGCACTGCTAAACAACCACACTGAGCCGTCATGCCGGCTGTCTTCCATGCGCTTGAACTGCTCAGCGGTGAAGTGCGGTACGCGGCGCTGGTAAACCACCACAAAATCCACCATGGCCCCGGCGGCTTGAAACTGCGCCGTCAGCCATTGCCGGCCCGGCGCCGCTGCATCCACCGCAGTCCCGCTCTGGCCGCGCACCATTAATACACGATTCCCAACCCATGCGCGCGCACCCACCACTTGCCAAAGCGCCTCTGAGTCAAACTGGCTGGCTTCCTGCGCGGGCGTGTCGATTTGCGCCTCTGGCACCCCATGCGCCTGCAATACCCGGGCCGTGCCGGGGCCAGGCGCCATAAAGCGAAGCTGCTCCAGCAACGCTGCTGCATGGGCAGGTCTGGCTGCAAAAAAATGTTTTACCGCATTGCCACTGACAAACATCAAAGCCGCAAATTCGTTCAGCCGGCTCCATGCCGCCTGGACGGGTGCCAGATCGTCAGCGCCGGTAATTTCGAGCAAGGGCAAAGCTTCTGCATGCAGGCCCCGATCGCGCAGCAAGGCCACCCAGCGCTGTGCGTCCGGGGCGGGGCGGGTCACGATGATGCGTTGACCCCGCAGCGCAAGCGGGGCAAGGGGTTGCGGGGACGGAGAGTCAGGTGATGGCATTTGAGGCCCAGACGGCGCCCCCTGCGCGCAGCATCGCGGCCACTTGCTCGCCCAAAGCCTCGGCCTCTGAGAAGTCGCGCACCGGCGACTGCTGCTGCACCCGCACCAGTGGCGTGGCCGCTTCCGGGTCACCCCAGGCGGCTTCGAGCCGCATGCCGGCATTTTGCGGACCAGTCGTGAACGCGGCCAAAGGCATGGAGCAACTGCCGCCCATGGCGCGGGAGACTGTACGCTCGGCCGTCACGGCCAGCCAGGTGGGCATGTGCGCCAACTGCGCCAGGCCGTCCAGCAAGTCCTGGCGGTCGGCCCGCACCTCAATGCCCAGGGCGCCCTGCCCGGCGGCCGGCAGCATGGCGTCGGGCTCAAAAGTAGCACGAATACGGCTGTGCATTTCCAGGCGCTTGAGCCCGGCCGCTGCCAGCACGATGGCGTCGTACTGACCCTCGTCGAGTTTGCGCAGCCGAGTGTCCAGGTTGCCGCGCAAAGGCTCAATGCGCAAGTCCGGCCGCAAGGCCTTGAGCAACACCAGCCGGCGCAGGCTGGAAGTGCCGACCACGGCGCCCTGCGGCAGCGCGGCCAGGCTGGCATAGGTGTTAGAGACAAATGCGTCACGCGGGTCCTCGCGCTCCATCACGCAGGCCAGCGCAAAACCCGGGGGCAAGTCCATCGGCACGTCTTTGAGCGAATGCACGGCAATGTCCGCACGGCCGTCGACCAGCGCGGTTTCAAGCTCTTTGACAAACAAGCCCTTGCCGCCAACCTTGGACAGCGAGCGGTCCAAAATCTGGTCGCCCTGGGTCGTCATGCCCAGCAACTCAACCTGCCAGCCCAACTGCTTTTGAAGCAAAGCCTGCACATGTTCAGCCTGCCACATGGCCAAACGGCTTTCGCGGGTGGCGATGACGACTTTGACCGCCGTATTTTTACTTGATAAATTGTTAGAAACCACGCGTACCTGCCTCGTAATCATTTCATTGTGTGAATGCTAGCATGCAGACTTTGTGCACTCGGTCCAGCGAATATCGACGTGCGCACCGCTCCCAAGCTTAAAAGATGCTGCCAACGCTAAGCCCAGCCCCTTCACCCCGATAAAATCCGGCTCATATGACAAACCAACTCGACAAGAAATCCCAAGCCTGGTCGGCCCTGTTTTCAGAGCCCATGAGCGAGCTGGTCAAGCGCTACACCGCCAGCGTTTTCTTTGACAAGCGCTTGTGGCAGGCCGACATCACGGGCAGTCTGGCGCATGCCGAGATGCTGGCTGCGCAAGGCATCATCGGCGCGGCCGACCATGCCGATATCCAGCGCGGCATGGCGCAGATCACCGCCGAGATCGAATCCGGGGCCTTTGAGTGGAAGCTGGACCTGGAAGACGTTCACCTCAACATCGAAGCGCGCCTGACCCAGCTGGTGGGCGACGCCGGCAAGCGCTTGCACACAGGCCGCTCCAGAAACGACCAGGTTGCCACCGACGTGCGCCTGTGGCTGCGCGGCGAGATGGACCTGATCATCGAGCTGCTGACCGATCTACAAAAGTCACTGGTGGACGTGGCCGAACAAAACGTTGAAGTCATCATGCCCGGCTTCACCCACCTGCAAGTGGCCCAGCCCGTGAGCTTTGCGCACCACCTGCTGGCTTATGTCGAAATGTTTGCGCGTGACGCCGAACGCCTGCACGACGTGCGCCGCCGCACCAACCGCCTGCCGCTGGGTTCGGCCGCGCTGGCCGGCACCACCTACCCGCTGGACCGCGAACGCGTGGCCCGCACCCTGGGCATGGTGGACGCGCAAGGCCAGCCGCAAGTCTGCCAAAACAGCCTGGACGCGGTGAGCGACCGCGACTTTGCCATCGAGTTCACCGCCGCCGCCAGCCTGTGCATGGTGCACATCAGCCGCTTGAGCGAAGAGCTCATTTTGTGGATGAGCCAGAACTTTGGCTTTGTGCGCATTGCCGACCGTTTCACCACCGGCTCGTCCATCATGCCGCAGAAGAAAAACCCCGACGTGCCCGAACTCGCCCGCGGCAAAACCGGCCGCGTGGTCGGCCACCTGATGGGTCTGATCACCCTCATGAAAGGCCAGCCCCTGGCCTACAACAAAGACAACCAGGAAGACAAAGAGCCCCTGTTTGACACCGTGGACACGCTCAAAGACACCCTGCGCATCTTCAGCGAGATGGTCGGCGGCCAGCTCAACCCAGCCACCGGCAAAAAAGAAGGCGGCATCACCGTCAACGCCCCGGCCATGGAAGCCGCCGTCAAAAAAGGCTACGCCACCGCCACCGACCTGGCCGACTACCTGGTCAAAAAAGGCCTGCCTTTTCGTGACGCCCACGAAGTGGTCGCCCACGCCGTCAAAACCGCCCAGACCCAAGGCGTGGACTTGTCAGAACTGCCACTGGCCACACTGCAAAAGTTTGACAGCCGCATCGCGCAAGACGTCTTCGGCCCGCTCAGCCTGCAAGGCTCAGTCAACGCCCGCAACACCCTGGGCGGCACTGCGCCAGCGCAGGTGAGGCTGCAGATTGCGCGGCATCGGGGGCGGCTGGGCTGATGCTTGACTGGACAACCGCACTGTCTGTGGGCGATGCCCGCATGGACGACACGCATGAAGAGTTTGTGAACATGCTCAACCAGTTGCTGACCACGCCGCCAGAACAGCAACAGCCTCTGTACCGCGCCTTCATGGAGCACACGGTGGAACATTTCGCGCAAGAAGAACGCTGGATGCTGGCCACCGGCTTTTCAGCCGACAACTGCCACGCCGGTCATCACGCCACCATTTTGGAAACCATGAACGCCGTGTTGGAACACAGTGAAAAAGGCGCCACAGACATCATCAAGCGCATGGCCCAAGCGCTGGCGGAGTGGTTTCCGCAGCACGCCGCCAGCATGGACGCCGGCCTGGCCCAGCACCTGAAAAACGTGGGCTTCGACTCCCGCACCGAAACACTGGCCGACCCCAGCACCGTTCGCCCGGCCAGCATGAGTGGGTGCGGTACTGTGAGTTGCAGTTAAGCGCAGCTAGCGCTGCGCACTAATCCCCTCTCAACCTGAGCTCTCATCCCCGTTCGCCCTGAGCTTGTCGAAGGGTATGCTGGCAAGCTCAACGCAAATTGGGCAGCCGACCCAGCCGCAAGAACTGGGTTTCTCCATTGGTGCCATCGACGCCGTCGTTGTCGGTAATAGCGAACGCGTTACCCGCCGCATCGACCGCAAAACTCTCAATCTTGTCAAGCACAATGCCTCGGGGCTTTTGCAGATCAGGTACCAGGTCACGCACCAGGCGCTTGCTGACCACCGGCACTTGGCTGGCGCCGACTGCTGCAGGCACGAGGCCCGCCACAGAAAACGCGCGCAGTGTCTTGAGTGATTTGTCGCCAAACAAGTTGTCGCGCTCGATCACCACAAATTCATTGGGGCCGACTGCGGTGATCTCTGACAAACCGACCCAGCTGTCCGCTGCCGTGGTTTTGTCCAGCGGGTAGTGCAACACGCCCCACGCCTTGGTAGCGGGGTGGTAACGCAATATCTTTGCCAAGCCTTTAGGATCGTTTTTCCATTCGCGTTGCACGGCAATCCACACCACCTCATCTGCGCCGGCGCCAGTGCGGGCTACGCCTTCAAATCCAAAGCGCACCGCCTGGCTGGCCAGTGCCGCTGGCAGTTCAATTTCTTCCTCTACTTCGCCCTTGGCAGAAACACGCAACAGCAAGTTTTTCGCGGTGTTATCTTTTTTGGCTGGGTCACCTTCCGACGCGATCCAGAAACTGCCGTCTGCACGCTGGGCAATGCCTTCCGCATCAAAGCCGGCAGGTTTGCCGCCTTTGGTGAGGGTGATCTCGTTGGTGATGAGCGCCGGGGTGGCGTTGGCATCAATTTGCAAAATACGGGTGGTTGAATAGGCGCTGTCCGTCACTGCCCACAGGCGGCCCGGCTGCTGAATATCTGCCGAAGTTCCGGAGATGGCGCCCCAGGCGATGGGCGTGCCGGCCGGCGTGTCTTTGGACACCAGTGTGGGGTAGCTGGCAGGCGCGTTGCTGCGCTGGTAAATTGATATAGAGGAGCGTGCTGCACCGTCTATCTCTGAGGCCACGACCAAGAGATTGCGCTGGGCAATAGCCAGCAGACCCTCCGGACCTGTGCCCGCGGGCAGCGCTTGCAAGAACTTAGGTTCCTTGCCGGGACCCATGTCCAACCACACGCTGATCAGGGAAGATCGCTCGGAGCCGATAAAGATCAGACGATCTTTGCCAAATACGCCCACTTCTGCGCTCTCGGGCTCATTGCCCTTGGCGGCAGAACGACGCTCGGGGTAGTGGCCCAGACGGATGGCCAGGTGGTCCAGCACAGCGCCGCTGTCGAACTCCACTTTGCCGTCAATGTTGATGATGGAAAAGCTGCGGGAGCCGCCTTTGTAGTCGCCCTCATTAGCCGTTACAAAGCGATTGTCATCGAGCCATGCCACCGCATCAGGCTCACGCAGAACGCCCGTGATGGATTCCGAAGGATTGATGACGCCGTCGCGCTTGAGGTCGACTTGCTTCAAGTTGACTGAGCCCGCCGAGAAGTGGCGTACGACCTGACGCTTGGCCACGTCGATAAGCACCAGGTGGTTATTTTCTTGCAGCGAGACCACGGCCATGCCTTTGTCGTTGACTTTGACAAACTCGGGTTCCGGGTCGGTGGGGGCGATCGCTGCCAGACCCGTCAGGCTAACGGGGTGCGCGCCGGTGCAGTCGGGAACGCCGTTTTTAATCGGAAGAATCGTCACATTGCCAGCGGGCAGTTGGGGAATGGCGCCCTTATTGAGTTCTTCGTCACGCTGGTTTTCCATCACCACCACGATGTTGCGGCCCATTTTGTCGAGCGCGATCGAGTCCGGCTGGCCCTGCAGATTGCATTTGTCAATCACTTTGCGGGTGGCGATATCGATAGTCACCAGGTGACCCTCAGGCTGGTAAAACAGCTTAGAGGCATCGACAGCCGCCATGATTTTGCCGCGCAAGATAACAAGCGAAGTGGGCTCACCGTCTACCGGTATAAAACCAGCCGGCTGCGGGCTGGCCGGGTTAGTGATGTCAATCAGGCCGATGCCCTTTTGTTCGCCGTCGGTATAGGCCAAAAGGCGGCCGTCCTCACTGGCTGCGATGATTTCAGCAATCGACTTTTTACTGACCGTGCGGCCGGCGGGTACGTTGCGAAATGCTTCAAAGGTGGCAATTCGGTTGAAATTCTCGCTCTGCCCTTGTGCATGCACGGGCAAAAAGGCTTGCGCACAAGCGATGGCCAGGGCAGCCGGAATGAAAGTTGTGACCCGCTTCATAAGATTTACCTTTTGGTTTTTATCGCCGATTGACCGTATTTGTTGAATCAATCACGTTAGCAAGCGAATATTTCATTTCCGTGACCAAGTAAAGGGGGAATTAGGGTCAGATCCCATTTATTCACCAACCTGTCCAGCTGGTGCAAAGCAAACCCGGCCAGGCCTGAACGCTTCACCCGTTAGTCCTGAGCTTGTCGAAAGGTCTGCCGCTGGTAGCGCCGAAAAATTTAAACCTGTGCGCATAACCTTGAACACAAAATATTGCCTAAGCAACTTTTATGCTGAAATTGTTCTGCGTTCGTTAACCTTTGAGTAGATTTCGCGTTTTTTCCAATGAGGTGTGAAATGGTAAAAATTCCTGATGACCATGCCCCCAACTTTGTTGCAGCCCCTGACCCGACCGGTAGGCGGCGTGCTCTGCGCTGGCTTGCAGCAGGTATTGGCGGGGCGATGGGCACTGCAGCCCAGGCTGCCGACATACTGATCGCGGATACACATTCGCATATAGCCATGCGCATGGGCCCGGCCACATGCCTGCGATGTGGCCTGACAGAGTCAGGCGTTAATCTCATGTCCTGGGCTTTGGTTTCTGACGCCCCTTTCATACAACGCATGCCTAACGGATCGATACAGGTCAATTTCAAGCCCAGCGTAGAGCAACTGCGTGAAGCCTACACGCGAATACTGAGCGGCATGCAGCGGCGCATCAGAGGCGAGAACTTGCGCATGGCCCTGAACGCCGAGCACGTGGACTTGGCTTTGCAGGGGCAATTGCACATCGTGATGTCCACCGAAGGCGCACACTTTCTGGGGGGCGATGTGAACTACCTGGATGTGGTTTACGAGCACGGTATTCGTCAAATAGGACTGGGGCAT
The DNA here is from genome assembly GCA_945871335.1 of Polaromonas sp. YR568. The sequence goes on from CAMBWM010000040.1 coordinate 11,489, forward strand.
TTTCTGGAAGGGGAATTGCTGGACATACGCACCGAAATGCCCAAACTTGGCGGGCTCAGCGGCTTGGGCCGTTCGGTCATTACGCGTTGCAACAGCTTAGGCATCTTGGTCGACTTGGCTCATTCAACCGATCAAGCCGTGGCGCAAGCGCTCGAGGTGTCCAAGCAGCCCATGCTGTGGTCACACAGCGCCATATCGCGCCAGGCAACCGACTGGCGAAGCAGGGGCAACCACGTCATGAGCGTCAGCCTGGCCAACGCCAAAACGATGGCGCAGCGGGGCGGCGTGATTGGCATGTGGCCCAGCAAATTTAACTTCAAAGACCCGCGCGCTTATGTGGAGGCACTGGGCGAGGCAGTGTCCATGGTCGGCGAAGACCATGTGGCCTTTGGCACAGACATGCAAGGCTTAGCGCCGGCCCACACCATGATGGAAAGCTACGCCGGCATGCGCGAGATCGTCAACCTCATGCTGGCAAGCAATATGCCAGAGACCACCGTGCGCAAGGTGGCAGGCCAAAACTACGCCCGCTTGCTTAAAACGGTGATGCAAGGGCGCACCGGCTGAGGGCTTGGTAGGCGGGAGCTTGCGATGCAGGCGCTTTAGGTCTAGCACTGCTGTTAGCCCTGAGCTTCTCGAAGGGTCAGCCGCTAGTTGCGCGGAAAATGGTGTCTGACCCCATTTCTACAATCCAGTATTTTTATTTGCGTCGTCTATTGAGACTAATAAAAAACGCTCGGTGTTCTTAAGAACCCTTGACCATTGTTGCGACATGTTTCGCTGAAACTCTAAATCATCAACGTGCCCCTGAGGAATATAGAACTTATCGAGGTCTGTTTGGGAAATATGGAAGTAGCGAAGGTCTTCCGCCATTGCAGCAAGGAGTTCCAACCATGTGTGGGCCCTTTCCTCACCTGCTGGCAGCGAGAGAAGCCCGTAATACTTGTGCCAAAGTCCTTTTACTTTTGGTCGATCTGCAAAAACAACATCAATGCTGTTCAAGGCCTCAGCCATATTCTTTGAAATAACCAAGCTTTTACGCTCGCCCATCAGAGCCAGAAAAAGACGATGCCTCTGTCCATCTCTGTCTTTTCGCGATTGAAACCAAAAAGTGAAAAGAACGCCAGCCAACGGACCCAGAAATATTGCGAGACCAGTAATCCAAGTCTGGACTTTGAGGACTTCCAGTGAAGAAAGTGCGATTTGCTCAGGTGTCATAAGTATTACGAAACATAATTTTAGAGGTATGAAATTGGGCTCAGTTCCGATTAATTTGTCTTGCAACTGAGCCCAGTAATCGGTGACAGCAAAAGAGCTCGTTTTTGGGTAATTGCTAGGAATTAGGCGTTCGTGGATGTCAGGCTCACACTATAAATATAAAAGTACTATTTTGTAAAGTTTTATAGTTATTTATGCCGCATCATCGAAAGACTGCTCGGATGGGGATGGATTCCTGCCTTCGCAGGAATTACGGAGCAGGTCTGCATGAACAAATTTCCACGCCTAGGTGCTCATCTGCAAATTTCCTCAACCACCCCACTCAGCATTGCCGTTAGCATCTAGCCCTTAACTGGAGACAAGACCCATGCCCGTGATCACCAACATTGAAGACTTGCGCGTTTTGGCTGAGAAGCGGGTGCCGCGCATGTTTTATGACTATGCCGATTCGGGCTCTTGGACCGAGGGCACTTACCGGGCCAACTCGGAAGACTTTCAAAAGATCAAGCTGCGCCAGCGCGTGGCCGTCAACATGGAAAACCGCAGCCTGGCCACCAAGATGGTGGGCATGGACGTGAAGATGCCGGTGGCGATTGCGCCTGTGGGGCTGACGGGTATGCAGTGTGCCGACGGTGAGATCAAGGCGGCGAAGGCGGCTGAGAAATTTGGCATTCCGTTCATCCTCTCGACCATGAGCATTTGCTC
>CAMBWM010000041.1 GCA_945871335.1 Polaromonas sp. YR568
CAACAGGAGCGGTATGTTGGCTCTACTGGAACGCGTGCGTGCCTATGAGAAGCGAACCGTAGAAAAATCGGCTGGATCGCGTGGTAGGTTCGAAAAGCGTAAGCAACTGCTGCCGCGCGAACGCCTGTCGTTGTTGCTGGATCCAGGCACGCCGTTTCTTGAGCTTTCTTCTCTGGCCGGACTTGGCCTGGATAACCAGGATCTTGACAAGAGCGTGCCCGGCGGAGGCGTTATCGCGGGCATCGGAACCGTTTCGGGTATGCACTGCATGATCAATGCCTCGGACTCCGGGATCGATGCAGGTGCCCTGCAACCCATGGGATTGGACAAGCAGTTGCGCGTTCAGGAAATTGCGCTCGAGAACAAGTTGCCCTATGTTCAGCTGGTTGAGAGTGCGGGCGCCAACCTCCTTGCCTATCGAGTGGAAGAGTTTGTACGCGGTGGCAACCTGTTTCGCAACATCGCTCGTATGTCGGCGGCTGGGTTGCCCGTGGTGACAGTGACCCATGGTTCGTCCACTGCAGGCGGGGCATACCAGACGGGGCTCTCCGACTACATCATCATGGTGCGCGACCGATCGCGGGCTTTCCTTGCTGGCCCGCCCCTGCTGAAAGCGGCGACTGGCGAAGTAGCCACCGAAGAAGAACTCGGTGGTGCGGTGATGCACACCGCCATATCGGGTCTGGGTGACTACCTGGCTGAAGACGATCGGGATGCGATCCGGATCGCACGCGAAGTGCTAGCCCAGATCGAGTGGACGCGCGACAGTAACACGGCTCTGCGCAGTTTCAAGCCACCCAAGTACGACGCAGAAGAACTGCTCGGCATCATGCCGATGGACTACAAGCGGCCTGTTGATATGAAGCAGGTCATAGCCCGCATCGCTGACGATTCGGATTTTCTGGAGTTTGGCGCCAACTACGGTAGTGCCACTGTGTGTGGGCACATCAAGATCGAGGGCTGGCCGGTTGGGATCGTTACCAACAACGGTCCGATCGACACCGCTGGCGCCGCCAAGGCCACCCACTTCATTCAGGCCTGCTGTCAGAGTAAGACCCCCATCCTTTACCTTAACAACACAACAGGTTTCATGGTGGGTAGGGCTTTCGAAGAGGCCGGAATCATCAAGCACGGCTCAAAGATGATCCAGGCCGTTACCAACGCCACCGTGCCGCAGATCACCATCTACTGTGGCGCTTCCTTCGGTGCTGGCAACTATGGCATGTGCGGCAGGGGGTTTCATCCGCGTTTTTGCTTCTCGTGGCCCAACGCCAAGACGGCCGTCATGGGTGGCGAGCAGGCGGCCAAGACTATGGCCATAGTGACCGAGGCAGCCATGCAGCGTAAGGGTGTTGTCGATCAGAAAGAGCTGGACAAGCTTCAGGAGCGCATCATCGACCGCTTTGATCGGCAGATGAGCGTGTTTGTGACCAGCGCACATGTGCTGGATGACGGTGTGATTGACCCACGAGACACACGTGCCGTACTGGTCAAGGTGCTGGCTATTTGCCGAGATGGTGACGCGCGCGCGCCCCAGGGGATCCAATTTTCTGTGGCCCGACCATAGGCCGAAGGAGCGTCGGTATGAACTTTACCCAAGAACACGAATAGCTTCCATCTACTTTCATGAGACGCACCGACCATGTCCGCAGCCACCCCTTTCTCCAAAGTCCTGATTGCCAACCGAGGAGAGATTGCCTTGCGCGTCATGCGCAGCGCCCGTGCACAGGGTTACCGTACGGTCGCCGTGTATTCGACAGCCGACGCCAATGCCCGTCATGTGATGGAGGCGGATCAGGCGGTTTGCATCGGTGAGGCGCTGCCGACCCAGTCGTACCTGCGCATTCCGGCCTTGATCGAAGCGGCTCTCCTGACGGGCGCCGACGCCATTCATCCAGGCTATGGGTTTCTTGCGGAAAGAGAGGATTTTGCACAAGCCTGCCAGGACGCGGGTCTAGTTTTCATCGGGCCTTCAGCTAAAGCAATTCTTTCGATGGGAAACAAGGCTGTTGCAAAAGAACTGATGATCGCAGCTGGTGTGCCGTGCATTCCTGGCTACCAAGGGAAGAATCAGAGCGAACATCATCTGAGCCAGGAGGCCGGTCGCATCGGTTATCCAGTGATGATCAAGGCGGTGGCCGGTGGAGGTGGCCTAGGAATGCGCCTAGTGAACAACGCAGCCGAATTCACCGAACATTTGAGAAGCGCCAAGTCTGAAGCCAAGAATGCGTTTGGTGACGCCACTGTGATTCTGGAACGCGCCATCGTTGAACCTCGTCACATAGAGATTCAGGTCTTCGCGGACCGCCACGGCAATGCAATTCATCTTGGAGAGCGTGACTGTTCGGTGCAGCGCCGTCACCAGAAAGTGATCGAAGAGGCGCCATCGCCTGCCGTTTCCGCCGAGCTGCGCGAGCGCATGGGCGACACCGCAGTGACCGCTGTGAAGGCCATTCGTTACGAGGGCGCGGGAACACTAGAGTTCCTGTTGGACCAGGATGGAAACTTTTTCTTCATGGAGATGAACACTCGGCTGCAGGTGGAACACCCGGTGACTGAAGCCATAACCGGCCTTGACTTGGTGGCCTTGCAATTGCGCGTGGCCGCCGGCGAGCCGCTCCCGTTATCGCAATCCGACGTGCGCTTTAGCGGCCACGCCATTGAGGTCCGTCTATGCGCCGAAGACGCCGAAAAGGGCTTCCTGCCGCAAAGCGGGGTCATGAGTCTATGGCAGATGCCGCCTCAGTTGCGCGTGGAGCATTCGCTGTCTTCAGGCGCTGACATTCCGCCTTTCTACGACTCCATGATCGCTAAGCTAGTGGCACACGGCGGTAACCGACAAGAGGCGTTGCGCAAGCTGTTGATTGGGTTGCAAGATGTCGTCGCCCTGGGCGTGAAAACCAACCAGCTGTTTTTGTCGCGCTGTCTAGCCCATCCAGTGTTCATTGACGGTGGTGCAACCACAGCCTTCATTGCGCAGAACCAGAACACCTTGCTGCAGGAGGATGCCGATGTCCAATCCATTGCGGTTGCTCTGTCGGCTGCGCTGCTGGTGGAAACGGCCAGCGGTGCTAAGGCGCCTGGTCAAGGGCGCCGACTCACCCATAGCCTGGCTATCCATGTGAAATTCGAAATCAATGCGAAAGTGTGCGACGTTGCCTTGACCCACCAAGGGCAGCACCGCTACCTGGCGTTGTCCGAGGGCAGAATATTCGATGTGAACCTAATTAAAATTGGTTCTGACAATGCGCGCTTCATTGTGGATGGCCTAATGGAGAGCGTGGTCTTTACTGTGCAAGGTACACGCCTATTGATGCGCTATCGGGGCACAGCGTTTGATGTGATTGACCGCACGCTTGCTACGACCACGCGCCAGGACAGTGCGGGTCTCAGCGACGGGAAGCTGCGTGCCTCCATGAACGGCCGTGTGGTTGCCGTGCAGGTCGCAGTGGGTGATCGCGTTGAAATGGGGCAATCAATGGTGACGCTCGAAGCCATGAAGATGGAGCACATTCACACGGCCCCCATGGCGGGCACGGTGAAGAAACTAAATGTCGCCCCGGGTGAACAAGTTCTGACTAGTTGCGTGGTGGCGGAAATCGAGATCTACGGTGGTGCCAGTTGAGCGAAGAAATTGTTCTATATGAGCTGAGGGCAGCTGCGTTCTGGATTACTCTAAACAGCCTTGACAAGAGCAATGTTCAATGAGGAGCGCAAGCCCGTCTGTACCGGACGCTGAGCGTTGCACCGTCCTTGTTGGACTTTTTTAACCTACCCCACCCCGTTCAAAGGATATCCATGTCGTTCGACCCCTCTCCTAAAGTGCAGGACCTCCAGCGCCGACTCCATGCTTTCATGGACGAGCATATTTATGTTAACGAAGCGCGTCACATTGAAGAGGCCGAACGCCTAGGCCCATGGCAGGTGCTGCCGCTGATTGAGGAGCTAAAGCCCCTGGCGCGTACCGCCGGTTTGTGGAACCTGTTTCTGCCCGAATCTCCACACGGTGCAGGTTTGACCAACCTCGAATACGCGCCATTGTGCGAAATCATGGGCCGCTCACTGCTCGCTCCTGAAGTCTTCAACTGCTCCGCTCCCGACACCGGCAACATGGAGGTGCTGGCGCGCTACGGGACCCCCGAGCAGCAGGCGCAATGGTTGAAGCCATTGCTAGCCGGTGAAATCCGCTCGTGTTTCGCCATGACTGAACCTGAGGTGGCGTCGAGTGACGCGACCAACATTGCTTCGACCATTATTCGTGACGGTGACGAGTACGTGGTCAACGGCCTCAAGTGGTACACCACCAACGCCACCGATCCGCGCTGCAAAATTGCGATCTTCATGGGAAAAAACGATCCGGACAACCAAGACCGCCACAAGCAGCAGTCGATGATTCTGGTGCCCATGGATTCGCCTGGCGTTAAGGTGGTGCGTGCGCTGCCGGTGTTTGGCTACTACGGTATGCCTGATCGCGCCTCTGAGGTGTTGTTTGACCATGTGCGCGTGCCTATCAACAACTTGTTGCTTGGCGAAGGCCGAGGTTTCGAAATTGCCCAGGGTCGCCTTGGCCCGGGCCGCATTCACCATTGCATGCGCCAGATCGGTCTGGCCGAACGCGCATTGCAGCGTATGTGCGAACGCAGCCTTTCCCGCGTCGCTTTCGGTAAGCCAGTGGCTCAGCAGGGCGTGACGGTGGAGCGCATCGCCGAGGCACGCATAATGATCGAGCAAGCTAGGCTGTTGACACTAAATACGGCTCATCGTATGGACACTGTGGGCAACAAAGTGGCCCAGACTGAAATCGCGATGATTAAGGTCGCTGTGCCCAACATGGCGTCCCAGGTGATCGACTGGTCGATTCAGGCACATGGCGGCGGAGGCACCAATAACGACTTTGGTCTTGCTCATGCCTACGCAATGTCGCGGGTGCTGCGCTTGGCCGATGGCCCAGACGAGGTGCATCGCAACCAAATTGGCAAACTAGAATTGCGAAAGTACCAAAAGTGATTTCTGATAACTAGGGAAATCACTTGGAGATGCACCAACGAACGTAGCAAACTGACGCTTGACGAAGGGCGTACTACCCAGTAGGCTTTAACTACATTTAAATCAAGAATCGTGGAGACAAACAATGCAGTCTGTCAGCCCTGTTGCTAAGTCAACTGGTTCCGATCGTCTGATGTGGATAACCGCTGACCGAGTGTTTTATTTTGGTCTTTTGGGGTCGCCGACTGTTCGACAAATGGGATCTGTGCTTGTCTACGTTTCGGTTGCGGGCTCTGCGATTCGCATTCGGCTAGAAGGTGGTGAATGGCAGCGAACTGAAATGGCGGTTGTGCCACCCTATGTTCCTCATCAGGTCATGTCGGAATCGCGCATGGTCAATGTAGTGAAAGTCGAGGCTGAAACCGTTGATCTCGGCGCCTTGCCCTTGGAATTGTGTGGTCGTGGGGCAATGGATGCACCTGAATTTGTGAGTCGCGTGCGCGAACGTGCGTGGCAGTTACCTGTCGGCGCTAAAGTCGTGAACCTGTTGGACCTCGACTTTGACCTTGCCGTGTTCGGCGCAAAGTTGCCTACCCGCATTATTGATCGACGAATTCTGGCTGTTCTAGGTCGTATCAAGCAAGACCCCTCGGCACCAGCGGTCGCCAAAGAGTACGCTGCCATGGCGCATCTTTCTTTTTCTCGCTTCCTGCATCTTTTTAAACAAGAAGTTGGTGCTCCATTTCGGAGTTTTCGCACTTGGAAGCGTGCTCGAAACCTGCTGAACTATGTGGTGCATAAGGACTGCAACTTGTCCTACATCGCCCTTGATACTGGCTACCCCGACTCCACGCATTTCAGTCATTCGATCCGGCAAGTTTACGGGCTTAAACCCAGCGAAATCTTTGCTGGATCGCGGCGACTAGCTGTGCATTGTCAGACGATATCCATGCACTGAACGGTGCTCGGCCATTGGTTGTTCACAATACAAAACAATCCAATAGCGCACCGCAAGGTTTAGATCTTACGGGGCTTTCACTTTGTGCCAAGCTCATTGTGCATGTGATGCCTTCGCTGGCATTCTTGACGTGGCGGCCGACATGGGCCTGCTCGCGAAATTGGGTCTAATTACGTATCGCGCAACTGGAGTTCACATACGCTGACTAGCGAATTCGACTGTCCATGTCACTGGCTAGCCTCCAATGTAAACAGATGCTGTTGCATCAAGTTTTCTGCCACCAAATCTGTGACGTTCTGGTGCATGAAACCTCGCAATCGGCATATTTGTTCGAGCGAGGTTGATGCGGCAAGTTGTGAATTCGAGGGGCTGTCGGTTGGCCAGTTGACACAAGACACATGGGCTCTGAGTCGGAAATAATATTTCGATGTCTGAGCTACACACGAGGTATCTGCTATGACTCCAGCTTCATCCAAACTTTTGAGTCCGTTGTGCTTGACGAACGCAGACGGCACTACCACAACGCTGCGCAACAGACTGATCATGGGATCCATGCACACAGGCCTAGAAGAATTGCCTGATGGCTGGGAGAGGCTCGCAGCCTTTTATGCGGAGCGGGCTGCAGGTGGGGTTGGGCTGATAGTGACCGGTGGTCTCTCACCCAACAGCGAGGGCAATATGTGGACTGGCATGCGAACGCTAGACAGTGAGGAGGCCGCATCGCCGCACCGCGTGATTACAGAAGCGGTGCACGCACATGGTGCTCACATCGTCATTCAATTGCTGCACGCGGGACGGTATGCAACCCATGCCGATGGCGTTGCTCCATCAGCGCTGCGTTCGCCGATATCACCCGCTACCCCTCGTGAGATGTCTGCAGAGGACATCCATCGCACGCTTTCCGACTACGCCAAGGCTGCGATTCTGGCACAGGGTGTGGGATACGATGGGGTTGAGGTTATGGGCGCAGAAGGATATTTGATCAATCAGTTCATGGCGCCTCGTGCGAATCAGCGCAACGATGAATGGGGAGGTAGTCTCGAAAACCGGATTCGCTTCGGTGTAGAAGCAGTGCGGAAGGTTAGGGCGGCAACCAGATCCAATTTCATCATCATATTCAGGCTCTCCATGCTTGACTTGGTGCAAGGCGGCTGCACATGGGACGAGGTAGTCGAGATGGCTAAGGCCATTGAAGCGGCAGGAGTCAACATCATCAACCCCTATGTGGGGTGGCATGAGTCCCGTGTCCCAACAATTGCCACACTTGTTCCTCGTGGCGCATTCACGGGGCTGACTCTGCGCCTGAAGTCTGAACTTGGTGTGCCTGTGGTTGCCAGTAATCGCATCAACGATCCAGGATTGGCAGAGCAAATTTTGGCGCAAGGAGGGGCGGATCTGGTGTCTATGGCGCGGCCTTTGCTGGCCGACCCGATGCTGCTGAACAAATATGCGTCCGGACAGTCAGCGCTTATCAACACCTGTATCGCTTGCAACCAGGGATGTCTAGACGAGGCTTTCTCAGGTCGCCTGACTACCTGCATGGTCAATCCGCGAGCTTGCCGCGAAACAGAGCTACGAATAGAACCGACTGCGAAGCCGAAGCGGATCGCTGTGGTTGGAGCTGGACCTGGCGGACTTGCCTGTGCAGTGACGGCGGCACAGCGCGGTCACGAGGTGACTTTGTATGACGCTGCACCGGTGATTGGTGGCCAGTTCAACCTCGCGCGTCTTATTCCTGGCAAGGAGGAGTACAGCGAGACGCTTCGCTATTTTTCAGCAGAGTTGGTTCGCCTTGGAGTGGAACAGAGACTGGGTGAGCGCGTGGCATCGAAGTCACTGCTTGCGGCTGGATTTGATCATGTGGTTCTTGCCACTGGCGTTGCACCAAGAAGGCCAAGCTGGCCTGGTATTGAACACCCTAGGGTGCTGCGGTACGCCGATGTTATCGAAGGCCGCACACCAGTGGGTGCCCGGGTTGCCATTGTCGGGGCAGGCGGCATCGGTTTTGATGTGGCAGAGCTGCTGAGCCATGAGCACCTGGAGGGCAACGAGTTGGAGCAGTTCACGGCAACCTGGGGCATTGACTTGCAGGGCCAGAGCCCAGGAGGCCTTACCAATCCGCAGCCTGCTCGTATGTCGCGCGAATTGTGGTTGCTTCAGCGTAGGTCGGATTCACTTGGAAAAGGCCTGGGGAAAACCACGGGTTGGATTCGCAGAGCCCTCTTGCGGCGCCGAGGTGTGAATATGCTTTCAGGCGTGGTTTACGACCGGTTTGACGAAGAGGGCCTGCACATCACTGTGGGCGGTGTTGCGAGAATATTGCCGGTGGACCATGTGGTAATTTGCGCTGGGCAAGATTCAGATAGGTCCTTGGTGGGCGAGTTGGAAAGTGCTGGGCAGCCGTTGAGCCTGGTGGGTGGTGCTCGCATGGCGGGGGAGCTGGATGCGACCCGGGCGATTGATGAGGGTGTACGGCTTGCCTGCCGTCTATAGGCGAACAATTTCGAGGAACTGTGATCGCAATTTTTTGGGAACTCACACGTAGTTTTTTGCGCCATGGAGTCGACCAGTTAACACAAGACAGTGCTTCTAAGCACTCCTAGACTGTGTACCAGCACCTACAAAATAAAGTGAACATTGGCAACGATGGATGGTGCGGCACTTCGATGAATCCCTTTAGCCGCTTGTGCTCAAGGTCCACAACTCATTTCAGGAGACAGAAACATGAAAGATCAAGCCCGAACCGCCCTGTATGTTCGTCCTTCAAAGTTGCGACGTCTGGTCTTGCAGCTTGGCGGTATGGCCATAGCACTCACCGTTGGAGGCCTTTCCGTGAAGCCGGCCTTTGCTGTGGAGAACTGGCGCATCACGTCTGCTGCACAGCCTGGGCTACTGCGCGATCATCACGTCCGCATCACAGATTCCATCACGAAGGCCACCAACGGGGCAGTTCAAGGGGACTTTCAGTTCGTGCCCAGCGAACAAGAAGCCCTACAGCAAGTAATACGTGGTCGCCTCCAGGTGGGTGTCATCTCCGTGCTGGGCTTGGCTTCGATCGCTCCAGAGATGGCTGTTTTTGCAACCCCGTACTTGTGGGCCAGTCCCAAAGAAGGTGATGCTGTGCTCGACAAACACGCGGTTCGGCTGGTTCAACCAATAATGGATGCCAAGGGCCTTGTGCTGATTGGCATGACAGAGACTGGATTCAACGACGTTGTTGGCAAGACGCCCTTGCTCACCCCAACCGACGTTAGGAGAAAGAAGATCCGCGTTTCCCCAGCGCCATCTTCGCAATTCTTCTGGACGGCGCTGGGTGCTAATGGCGTCCAACTGCCGTTGGGTGAAATGTTTCCCGGGCTTGAACAAGGATTGGTAGAAGGCGCTGATCTGCCTTTTGTCTACTACATCACCACGCCCGCAGCCAAGAGCGCACCCCACGTAACACTCACCAGGCATACCCACCTTTTTAATGCCGTTGTTGTTAATAAGGAAGCTTGGGCCAAACTCAATCCCCAGCAGCAAAACGCCATCAGGGCGGGGATTCCAAGCTACCAGGTTCTGCGCGGTGAGGTTCGCGATGCAGAAGGACCGCTGATGCAGAAGTTTGAAGCTGACGGGGGTACTGTGCATCGCATCACCGATGCACAGCGCAAGGTCTGGTATGACGTGGTTGCTCCTGGCCAGGCCGCTTTTGTGGAAAAAATCGGCCCGTCGGCAGTGACCCTTTTTAATGCCATCCAGGCTGCGCGTCGAGAAAAATGACAGAGGCAACTCAGCCGTTGGCAGTTGTACGAGCTTTGCAGGGACTGCAGGCGGTCGAGAAGGCCGTAGCAGTCTTTGCCATACTTGCTGCCGCGGCCTCGCTGATAGCTGACCTTCTGGGGCGCGAGCTGTTTGGCCAGGGGATCTTCGGTGCACAGCGTGCAGCGGTGCACTTGACCTTCGTGGCTGGCATGCTCGGGTTTGTTCTTGCCACTGACAATGGCGAGCACCTTCGTATCAAGGCAACGGACCACTTGTTGCCCACTGATTGGGCGCCATGGATCGAGCGCTTGGGCAGCGTTCTTTCAGCAGTCATACTTGGTGTACTTGCGTGGCATGCTTTCGGCTTCTCCATGCAAACGCGGGGTGTTGGTGAGATGTCAGTCACGCTAGGGATTCCCATTTGGCCCATTCAGGCGTTGATGGTCTATGCCTTTGTTTCTGCAGGACTGCGGCACATACTTTACGCTCTATTGCCGGCTCTCCGCCCTCAGGAGGCTGCTTACCAATGAATGCTCTTTTTGGTGCAGCAGCGCTTTTCGCCTTGGTCTTGTTGCGTCAGCCTTTGCTGCTCATTTTGGCAGCTGGAACAGCATTTGTTCACGTGGTGCTGGCCGATAGTAAGTTCGACTACATGATCCAGGATGTCTGGACGGCTCTGGACAAGGAAATCTTGCTGGCAATTCCCATGTTCTTACTTGCGGGAGCTGTTATGACGCGCGGCAGCATTGCAAAGCGCCTCATACGAATCATGATCGCCCTGACTGCGCCCATCCCGGGTGGAATCAGTGTTGCCACCGTATTGAGCTGCGCAATCTTTGCTGCGATCTCTGGCTCAAGCATCGTCACCATGCTGGCTGTGGGAACCGTCATGTTCCCAGCACTCATCTCTAATGGCTATTCACGGTCGTTTTCGATCGGCCTAATCTGCGCAAGCGGTACGTTGGGCATCATCATTCCGCCATCGATTCCCATGATCCTCTTTGGCATCATGACGGAGACATCGATCACAAAGCTGTTCCTAGCGGGAATTGTGCCGGGCTTGTTGTTAGCATTTCTCTTGGCGGGGTATTCGGTTCTGGTGAACCGGCACCGGGATCGATCTAACTGGGATAAGAAAGAAATCTTAGCTTCGATTCGATCGGGAATTTTTGCCCTGGCGCTGCCAGTTCTTCTCTTGGGAGGAATTTATTCTGGCTATTTCACACCCACTGAAGCGGCTGCGGCGGCTTTGGTTTATTCGCTGATAGTGGAAGGTTTGATACACCGAGAAATAGGGTTTCGCGATTTCTATGAGATTGTGGGCAGCACAGTAAGCTTACTGGGCATGTTGCTTCCCTTAGTGGCATTCGCAACCAGCTTGAGCGTGATCATGGATTACGAGAGGGTGCCTCAAGCTATTGTGGCCTGGGTGCAAACATTCATTGACAGTCGAACCACATTTCTCATCGCGGCCAACGCGATACTACTGCTTGCGGGCAGTGTCATGGATGTGGGCTCAGCCATCGTCATTCTTGCCCCGTTGCTGATGCCTTTGGCACTAGTCTACGGTGTAGATCCCGTGCACTTCGGAATTGTGATGACTGTCAACCTTGAAATTGGCTACATAACTCCTCCGGTGGGCCTGAACCTATTTGTGGCTATTGCTGCCTTCAAGGCCAGTTTTTCTGAGGTCTGTCGCTCAGTACTTCCTTTTATAGGGGTCATGCTGCTCGGCCTGGTGCTAATCACTGCAGTGCCTGCGCTTTCGCTTTGGATCCTACGTTAGGTCAACCTGGGGTGCAGCCGGATGAACTCGTGCCCTCCGCGGCATTACATTTTTTCAATGGAGATTTCATCTTGACCGAACCCCATCTGCTGGTCCAGCGAGACCAGGCTGTTCTGACTCTGACAATCAACCGTCCTGACCAGCGTAACGCGATTAGCCCTGAGGTGATGTCTGGGGTCATCGAGCAGTTGCATGCGAGCCGAGCTGACACCCAATTGCGGGCGATCGTGATTACCGCAGCTGGTGAGAAAGCGTTCTGCGCGGGCGCCGATTTGGGGAGTGGCAAGTCGTTTAAGTTCGACTATGCCGAACCGCGCCTGCCGATGCCCGAGATGTTTCGCGCAGCCCGCGCCACCAACGTACCGATCATCGGCCGGATAAATGGCACTGTTATGGCCGGCGGCATGGGCCTGCTGGCTATCTGTGACTTGGCGATTGCCGCTGACCATGCGCAATTCGGCTTGCCCGAGGTCAAGGTTGGCGTCTATCCAATGCAGGTGCTGGCGGTGCTTCAGCACCTAATTCCAAGGCGCAGGTTGCTTCAGTTGTGCATGACCGGTGAGCCTGTCTCTGCTGCCGAAGCGCTTGAAATAGGACTGCTTACAAGCGTCGTGCCATCCGTGGAGCTGGACAGTGCAATCGAATCGCTGCTGTCGAAGATCTTGGACAAGTCGCCCACGGCGATCAGGCGCGGAAAGTACGCGACCTACGCTATCGAGACCATGTCTTTCGAGGAGTCGCTGAACTTCATGGAAGGGCAGATCGGGCTGCTCGCGGCGACCCAGGATGCGGCCGAGGGCCAGCTAGCATTTCGCGAAAAGCGCAAGCCGGTCTGGAGCGGCAGATGAAGGCGATAGGGGAAAGGACAGTTCGTATTGGCGGAGCGTCGGGCTTTTGGGGGGACAGTTCGCTTGGCCCGCGGCAACTGGTGGAAGTTGCGGGCATGCAATACATCAGCTTCGACTATCTCGCTGAGCTGACCATGTCGATACTGGCGAGCGCCAAAGCCAAAAAACCGGAGCTTGGTTATGCAACGGACTTCGTCGAGGTAGTTCGCGAGATCTTGCCGGCCTGCTTTAAACGCGGCATCACGCTAGTTTGCAACGCAGGTGGCATGAATCCTAATGCATGCGGCGCAGCGGTGCGCAATATCGCAGCCGAACTCGGGCTTAATGTTCGAATTGCGGTAATCGATGGCGACGATATCATGTCTCACTTTTCGGCCTTGCGCGAGCGCGGAACCAGAGACTTTTATACTGGCCGACCCATGCCAGAAAGCTTCGGCAGCGCCAATGCCTATCTGGGTGCATTGCCAATTACCCGCGCCCTAGCGCAGGGCGCCAATGTTGTTATAACCGGCCGAGTTGTTGACAGCGCGATGGTTTTGGGGGTGCTGATCCATGAATTCGGCTGGTCTATGGACGATTGGGATCGACTAGCAGCAGGCTCGCTGGCGGGCCACATCATCGAATGCGGCTGTCAGGCCACAGGGGGGCTTTACACCGACTGGGACCAGATTCCAAATTGGGACAGTATCGGCTATCCGGTAATAGATTGCGCCGCAGATGGCAGCTTCACAGTCTCCAAACCGATTGGAAGCGGTGGGGCCGTGTTGAAGCAAGCGGTAGCAGAACAGATGCTCTACGAAATAGGTGATCCCTCGGCCTATCTACTACCGGACGTGATCTGCGATTTCAGCGAGGTCATGATTGAACAGTTGGGCACGGACATGGTGCGTGTGAGCGGCGCGCGAGGTCTGCCAGCTTCGGATGAATACAAGGTGTCGGCCACGTACGCTGACGGCTTTGCCTGTGTTGCCACTCTTATCATTGTGGGTTTCGATGCTGTTGCCAAAGCGCGCCGCTCGGGTGAGGC
>CAMBWM010000042.1 GCA_945871335.1 Polaromonas sp. YR568
TGCAGCAGCCAGTTGGCAATGTGCTGGCTGGAGATGCGCAAAGTAGCACGGTCTTCCATCAGGCCCACGTTGTGGATGTCGGGCACCTTGGAGCAACCCACGCCCTGGTCGATCCAGCGAACCACATAGCCCAAAATACCTTGCGCGTTGTTGTCGACCTCCTGCTGCTTTTCAGCGGCGCTCCAGTTGGGCATATTGGTCACCGGGATGGTCAACAGGCCATTCAGCAGCGCCGCCCGCTCCTTGTTGGCCTTGATTTTTTCCATCTGCTTTTGCACTGCACTGACCAGCACCTGGTGGTAGTGCAGCGCATGCAGCGTAGCGCCCGTCGGGCTGGGCACCCAGGCCGTGTTGGCGCCGGCCATGGGGTGCGCAATTTTTTGCTCCAGCATGGCCTTCATGAGGTCGGGCATGGCCCACATGCCCTTGCCGATTTGCGCCTTACCGCGCAGGCCGCAATGCAGGCCGACCAGCACGTTGTTGCGCTCGTAAGCCTTAATCCAGGCGCTGGCCTTCATGTCGCCCTTGCGGATCATCGGGCCGGCGTGCATGGCGGTGTGCATCTCGTCGCCAGTGCGGTCTAAAAAGCCGGTGTTGATGAAGGCCACGCGGTTTTTGGCGGCAGCTATGCAGGCTTGCAAATTGACACTGGTGCGGCGCTCTTCGTCCATGATGCCGAGCTTGACGGTGCTGTCGGGCAGGCCCAGCATTTTCTCGACGCGGCTGAAAATTTCGGCTGCAAAAGCGACTTCGGCCGGGCCGTGCATCTTGGGCTTGACGATATAAACCGAGCCCTTGCGCGAGTTGCGGATGGCGTCCTTGGCGCTGCGTTTCAAGTCGTGCATGGCAATGGCGGTAGTGACCACGGCGTCCAGAATGCCTTCAGGGATCTCGCGCTCCACGCCTTTTTTGTCGGTGTACAAAATCGCCGGGTTGCTCATCAGGTGGCCGACATTGCGCAGGAACATCAGCGAGCGGCCGTGCAGCTTGACGGCCTTGCCCTTGCCGGCCGGTGGCGTGTAAACGCGGTCCGGGTTGAGGCCGCGCGTGAGCATCTGCCCGCCTTTTTCAAAGCGCTCGGTCAACGTACCCTGCATGATGCCCAGCCAATTGCTGTAGGCCAACACCTTGTCGTCGGCATCCACCACGGCCACTGAGTCTTCGAGGTCCAGAATGGTGGACAGCGCCGCTTCGATCACCAGGTCGCTGACGCCGGCAGGGTCCGAAGCACCAATGCGTGTGCTGCGGTCGATCAGGATGTCCAGGTGCAAGCCGTTGTGCTTCAAAAGAACAGCGCTGGGCGCTTTGGCATCGCCCTGGTAACCGGTGAACTGTTTGGCGTCCAGCAGGCCGCTGCTGCTGCCGTCATTGAGATTGACAGACAACTTGCCTTCTTTGACACGGTAGCTCACTGCATTCACATGCGAGCCTTTTCTCAGCGGCGCCGTGCGGTCCAGCACATGGCGCGCGTACTCAATGACCTTGGCGCCGCGCTTTGGGTTGTAGCCCTTGGCTTTTTCGCAGCCATTGTCTTCAGAAATAACATCGGTGCCGTACAGCGCGTCATACAAAGAGCCCCAGCGCGCGTTGGCGGCGTTGAGTGCATAACGTGCGTTGAGCACAGGCACCACCAGCTGTGGGCCGGCCTGCTCGGCGAGTTCGGCGTCGACGTTTTTTGTAGTGATGCGAGCCTGCTTGGGATGCTCCGCAAGGTAGCCAATCTTCGTCAAAAAGCCCTGATAGGCCGGCATGTTGGTGATCGGGCCAGGGTGCGCCTTGTGCCAATGGTCCATGGCGCTTTGCAGGCGATCGCGCTCGGCCAGCAAGGCGATATTTTTCGGTGCCAGATCCGCCACCAGAGCATCAAAGCCTTTCCAGAAAGCAGCGCTTTTGACGCCGGTGCCTGGTAACACTTTGTCTTCGATGAACTGGTAAAGCGTGGTGGCGACCTGAAGCCGGTGAACCGGGGTGCGGGCAGTAGACACAATTTTCTCCTGGGGCTGATTCAAGGAATTAAAAAACAAATTTAAACGGGGCGCGCTCAAGGCGCTACCAAATCCAGTACATCGCGCAAACTGTTGCCGATGCGCGCCGGTGGTGGGCCAATTTCTTCAGGGGGCAACTTGTAGCGGTTCACCCACAAGGTCTGGTAGCCAAACCAGGTCGCACCCAGCGCGTCCCAGCTGTTGGAGCTGACAAACACCACCTGCGAAGCCGGCAGACCGAGCGCTTGGGTGCCCAGCGCATAGGCGTCAGGATGGGTCTTGTACAGGCCCAGACTGTCAACACTCAACACGTGGTCGAGCAAGCCGTCCAGCCCGGCGCTGCGCACCGCCACGCCCAGCATCGCCGGGTCGCCATTGCTCAAGATGCCGGTGATGATGCCGCGTTGTTTAAGGGTCTGCAAAACCTCGCGGTTTTCCGGAAAAGCCGACAGATGCCGGTACTGGTTCATCAACTGCTGCTCTTGCCCGGCGCTCAGGTCCAACCCAAGTTTTTTGCAGGCATAGCGCAGGGCGGCGCTGGTGAGCTCCCAAAAAGGCTGGTAAACCGAGGTCCGCTCCGGCCCGCTGCGGCTGCTGGTCACCAGGCGCGTGTAATCAATTTGCTTGTCACGCCACAACACGCCCAGCGCCTGACCGTGGCCCGGAAACAGCTGCTCGGCCAGCAGGCCAACGCTGTAAACATCAAACAGCGTGCCATAAGCGTCAAATAAAACGGCCCCGGGTAATTGGGGCGCGCGTGCAGTTTTGGGGTGGGTTTTGTCCATAGGGCTACTGTATTCGCAACTTGGCCGGGGATTAATGGGCGCAAAGTTTGTTTATCTGTGACTTATTTGTTGGGAATGCAGGCACTGATACGACAACGGCTCACGGGCCGCCATCCTCGTCAAGCCTTCGCTCGGGATGATCGGGGGCGGGGATCCATCTCCCGCGCCGCCGACATGGTGAAACAATGGCGGCTTCGCGACTCTCACATTAGCCATGTCCCCGTTTGCAACGCCCGCCATCCTCATCAGCGAAGTCGGCCCTCGCGACGGCCTGCAATCGGTCGCGGCCTGCATGCCGACGGCTGACAAGCTGCGCTGGATCAGTGCCTTGCACGCCGCCGGCCTGCGCGAGATTGAGGTCGGCTCTTTTGTGCCGGCGCGTCTGTTGCCGCAGCTTGCCGACACCGCCGAAGTGGTGGCTCATGCGCTCACGCTGCCCGGCCTGACCGTGCTGGCCCTGGTGCCCAACCTGCGCGGCGCCCAAGCGGCTCTGGCTGCCGGCGTGCACAAGATCACGGTGCCAGTGTCTGCCAGTCCCGCGCATTCGATGGCCAATGTGCGCAAGAGCCCGCAAGCCATGGTCGATGAAGTGCGGCTGATTGATGCGCTGCGCCGCAACGTGGCGCCGCAGGTTGGCCTGGAGGCGGCCATTTCCACCGCCTTCGGCTGCACCTTGCAGGGCGCAGTGCCCGAAGACGAGGTGATCGCGCTGGCCATGCAATGCGCGAAGGCCGGGGCTGATGACGTGGGACTGTCTGACACCACGGGCCACGCCAACCCGGCGCAGGTGCGCCGGCTCTTCACGCGGCTGCGCGCCGAGATCGGCGGCAAGGCCGGCGCAGCGCACATGCACAACACGCGCGGCCTGGGCCTGGCCAACTGCCTGGCCGCTTACGAGTCCGGCGTGCGCACTTTTGACGCTTCGCTGGGTGGTTTGGGCGGCTGCCCTTATGCGCCGGGTGCATCGGGCAACGTGGTCACCGAAGACCTGGTCTTCATGTTCGAGGCCATGGGCATCGCCACCGGCATCGACCTGACGCGCCTGATCGCGGCGCGCGCGCCGCTGCAAGCCGGCCTGCCCGGCGAGCCGCTCTACGGCATGACGCCTGAGGCCGGACTGCCCCAGGGTTGGACACAAGGAGCGCCGCGTGTCTGAAGCCAGCAGCCCGCCGCAGCGCCTGCCCTACGAGGGCCTGCGCGTGGTCGAGTTCACGCACATGGTGATGGGCCCGACCTGTGGCATGGTGCTGGCCGACCTGGGTGCGGAGGTCATCAAGGTCGAACCCATCGGCCACGGCCGTGAGGGCGATGCCACGCGCCAGCTCATCGGCTCGGGTGCAGGCTTTTTCCCGATGTTCAACCGCAACAAGAAAAGCCTGGCGCTGGACCTGCAAACCCCCGAGGGTCTGGAGGCCGTGCTGCGGTTGATCGCCACCGCCGATATCGTCAGCGAAAACTTCAAGTCCGGCACCATGGCCAAGCTAGGGCTGGACTACGCCAGCCTCAAGGCGCTGAACCCACGCCTGATTTACGTCAGCCACAAAGGCTTTTTGCCCGGCCCCTACGAGCACCGCACCGCGCTCGACGAGGTGGTGCAGATGATGGGCGGCTTGGCCTACATGACCGGGCGGCCTGGCGACCCGCTGCGCGCGGGCACCAGCGTCAACGACATCATGGGCGGCATGTTCGGCGCCATCGGCGCCATGGCAGCGCTGTCCCAGCGCGACCATCCCGCGCATGGCACCGGCCGCGGCCAGGAAATTCAAAGCGCGCTGTTTGAAAACAATGTCTTTCTGGTGGCCCAGCACATGATGCAGTTCGCCGTCACCGGCCAGGCCGCAGCACCCATGCCGGCGCGCATTTCGGCTTGGGCGGTATATGACGTTTTCCAGGTGAAGGACGGCGAGCAGATTTTTCTGGCTGTGGTCAGCGACAGTGCCTGGGCAGTCTTTTGCAAAGTCTTCAACCTGGCCGACCTGCAAGTCGACGAACGCCTGAAAACCAACAACGACCGCGTGCGCGCCCGGGGGTGGATGATGCCGCTGCTGCGCGAGCACATGGCCGACTACAGCGCGGCCGAACTTTCAGCCATCTTTGAAAAAAACGCACTGCCGTTTGCGCCTATCACCCGACCCGAAGCCCTGCTGCAAGACCCGCACCTGCTGGCCACCGGCGGCCTGGCACCCATCACCCTGCCCGACGGCCGCCCCGGCCAAACCGTGCTGCTGCCCATCACCCTGGATGGCCAGCGCCCTGGCGTGCGCGCCTCAGCACCGAAACTGGGTGAGCACACACAGGCGCTGCTAAGTGAACTCGGTTACGACGCCGCTGCCATTGCCGACATGCAGGCGCGCAGCGTGGCGCTTTAAGCAAACACCGATTGCCACAGCGCCTGTATCGCTGCGCGCTCGGCTTGCACCGCCTCCGGGCTGACCTGGGTGGGCTCTTCGTTGAGGCGGGCGTGGTGTTGCACGCGGCGCAGTTCGCGGTAAGCGTCGGCAGCGTGCTGGCCGACGCCGGGGGGTAACAGGCCGGCTTGTTCAGCGCGCAGCAAAAGGGCGATGTTGCCGACGTTATCAGCCAGTTCCGGATGTCGCACGGCCTCGGCCAGCACCAGGTATTGCATTGCAAATTCGGCGTCCACCATGCCGCCCGTGCCGTGCTTGACGTCAAAGCTGTCGGCCTCGGGGGTTGCTGCGGGCTGGCCCGGCTTGCGTTTGACGGGGTGCGCAGCGCGCACCTTCTCACGCATGGCAACGATCTCGGCGCGCAGCGCGGGCAGCTCGCGCGGCGCGGTGATGACGGCGCGGCGCACATCGTCAAAACGCCGGGCCAGCGCTGCATCCCCCAGCACGCACCGGGCGCGCGTCATGGCCTGGTGTTCCCAGGTCCAGGCGGTGTTGCTACCGCGCTGCTGCTGGTAGTTGGTATAGGCCGCAAAGCTGATGACCAGCAGGCCCGAGCCGCCATTGGGTCGCAAGGCGGTGTCGATCTCAAACAAATCACCTTCGCCGGTCTTGATCGTGAGCCAGTTGATGATCTTGCGCACCAGCGTAGCGTAGACCTCGCCGGCTTGCTCGTGTTCATCTTCGTAGACAAACACAATGTCGAGGTCGCTGCCGTAACCCAGCTCTTTACCGCCCAGCTTGCCGTAGGCAATGACAGCGAACTGGGGCGCCTCACGATGGCGGTTTTTCAGGCGCTGCCAGCACCAGTCGGCCGTCAGGTGTAAAACGGCTTCAGCCAGCGCGCTTAGATCGTCGGCTACCTGCTCGACACTGATCACGCCCTCGACGTCACGCGCCAGCGTGCGAAACACTTCGGCATGGTGGGCGCGGCGCAGCAGGTTGAGGCAAGCCTCTTCATCGTCTTCGCCGGTGCGCTTCAATGCAGCGAGTCGCTGCTTGAGCTCAGCGACAAAGACCCTGGCGTCAAAGCGCTGCTGCAGCAGATCATCGCCTGCCAGCTCGTCAATCACGCCAGGGTGCTGCAACAAATAGCGGGCAGGCCACTTGGCCGCGCCCAGCAAGCGCAGCAGGCGCTCGTGGACAGACGGGCGTTCGAGCAGCATGGCCAAGTAACTTTCTCGGCGCAGCATCGGCTCGATCCAGTCGATCAGGCGCAGCGCCGCCTCTTCACTGACCTTGCCCTCCAGTAGCCACGTCGCGGTACGCTGTACCAGCCGGGCCAGGCGTGCGCGCGAGTCTTCGCGCAGGGCGAGGACTCGCGGGTGCAAGCTCCAAGCCACCAGACGGTTTCGAAAGCTCTCCGGCCAAGCGGCCGACATCTGCGCCAGCAACTCGCCGAGCTCTTGCGCCTCGCTACCGCTCTTGTTGCAAGTCAAACAGACTTCGGTGCCGCCAAGCAGTTTGTCAAACTCACTGGCCACCAGCTCGCGGTGCGCATCGAGCTCTGTCAAAAAAGCGCTGCTGCTCTTAAAGCCCAAGGTATCAGCGATCCAGGCCAGGTCGTCATCGCGGGTGGGCAGCGCATGGGTTTGCTGATCATCCAGGTACTGAATGCGGTGCTCCACATGGCGCAAAAACTCGTAGGCACGCGCCAGTGCATCGGCGGTGTCCTGCGGCATCAGCCCGGCGATGGCCACGCGCTGCAAAGCGCCCACCGTGGGGCGCATACGCAGCTCGGGGAACTGGCCGCCGCGCACCACCTGCAAGAGCTGGACCGTGAATTCAATCTCCCGAATGCCGCCGCGTGAAAGCTTGACGTCATTGGCGCGCTCAGGGTGGCCGGCGCTACGGCGATGCGCTTGTTCCCGGATTTGCCGGTGCAAGCTGCGCAGCGCGTCAAACACGTTGTAGTCCAGGTAGCGCCTGAAGACAAAAGGCAGCACCACCGCACGCATGTCCTGTAGCGAGCTGCCCTGATGGTCGGCCGGGGCCTTGCGCTGCAAACTCGAAGCCGGCGCCACCACCCGACTTTTCAGCCAGGCAAAACGCTCCCACTCGCGACCCTGAACTTGAAAATATTCTTCCAGTGCGCTGAGCGAAATAGCCGCTGGACCGGAATTGCCGTTGGGCCGCAAGGCCAGGTCAACGCGAAATACAAACCCGTGTTCGGTGGTGTCCCCGATCAGCGCATAGAGCGCTTTGACCTGGTGCGAAAAGTATTCGTGGTTAGAGATCTGGCCCCGCCCGTCGGCGCGGCCCGCCGTCTGACCGTCCTGGTCATACACATAAATCAAGTCGATGTCGCTGGAGACATTGAGCTCGCGCGCTCCAAGCTTGCCCATGCCCACCACCCACATCGTGGCGCGACCGGTGTTAATGCCGGGCAACAGGGGGGGGCCATAAAGCGCGTCCAGCTCCTGTTGCGTGCTGTTCATGGCGACGTCCAAAGCCAGTTCGGCCAACTCGGTCATGGCCAGGGTCACCACCGACAGCGGGATGCGGCCGGGGCCAAGGGGCTGGCAGTCCAGCACCACCAGACGTTCGAGCACCAGCTGGCGCAGCACGCGCAGAGCGGCACCGGTGGCTAAGCCCCCAGCCAACAAAGCGCTAAGGGCGGTTTGCATGGTTTGACGTGTGGGCGCACCTGCTGGCAGGAGATGAAGGCAGTCGGCATAGCGCCGACGCAGGCGCTGCACCAAGCGCGAATAAGCCGCCGCACCCTGACCGGCAGCCGAAGACCCGGCCCCCTCAGTCAGTGCAGGCAGCCCGGGTACCGGCTCAGAAGTCTTATAAGGCGTTACGGACATGTAGAGCAACAGTCATAATTCCAGAGCCATGGATTCTGCACCTCTTCATCCCAACCCGCTGCCGTCCCGCCATGTCAGGCTTCTTGCCCGCATGCTTCAGGGACTGCTGTGGCTGGTCCTTGCTTTTTGGATGGTGGTGATACTCAGCTGGGGTCTGCTGCATGGTTTGATTGTGCCGCGCATCAGCGAATTTCGCCCGAGCCTTGAAACTCAGGCCAGCATTGCGCTGGGCGTACCGGTGCGCATCGGCGAGATTCAGGTGCTGGCCAAAGGCCTGGTGCCTTCCTTTGAATTGCGCGAAGTCAGTTTGCTGGACCGCGACGGACGCACCGCGCTGCGCCTGCCCAGGGTGGTGGCAGCGCTGTCGCCACGCTCAGCTTGGCGTTTGGGGCTAGAGCAACTGGTGATTGACGGCGCAGAGCTGGACATTCGCCGGCGCAGCGATGGTCAGCTGGAGATCGCTGGCCTGAGTTTGTCCCCCGACACCGAACGCAACGCCTTTGCCAGCTGGGTGCTGGCGCAGACTGAAATCGTGCTGCGCAACGGCACGCTGCGCTGGACCGACGAGCTGCGCGGCGCACCGCCGCTGGTACTGACCGACGTACAAGCTTTGCTGCGCAACCCCGGCCAGCAACACAACTTTAGACTGGACGCCTCGCCGCCACCGGCCTGGGGGGAGCGATTCAGTCTGCGTGCGATGCTCAGTACGCCGCTTTTAACCACCGGCCAATCGCCCTGGCAGGCTTGGTCGGGCGAGTTGTATGCCGACTTCAGCCGGGCCGATGTGTCGCTGCTGCGTCAATACATTCAAATCGACCAGCCGGGCGTGACCCTCAGCAGCGGCCAGGGTGCCCTGCGGGCCTGGGCTGATGTGAGCAAGGGCCTCATTACCGGTGGCACTGCGGATGTACTTCTGCAAGGGGTGAATGCACGCCTGGGCCAGGAGTTGGCACCTGTGGTCCTGAACAGTTTGGCCGGGCGCTTTGGCGGCCAGCAACTGGGTCGCGGCTTTGAGTTTCGTACCGAAGGCTTGTCCTTTGTCGCAGACGACGGACTGGTCTGGCCCGGTGGCAATGTCTTGTTGCGGCATACCCCCGAAGAGGGCGGCGTGCCTGCCCAAAACGAACTTCAGGCCGACCGGCTGAACCTGGCTGCACTGTTACGCATCGCCCGACGCTTGCCGCTGGAGGCCAATGCGCATCAGCAGATCGACAGCTTTGCACCGAGTGGCCTGGTAGAAGAAATCAACGCCAGCTGGCAAGGTCCGGCGTCTGCGCCGCAGAAGCTCAGCGCGCGGGGTCGCGTCAGCGGCCTGTCCCTGGCAGCCGGACCCGCGCCTGTCGGCACGCGCTTGCCGGAGCCAGGCCGGCCCGGCATTGAAAACGCGTCGCTGGAATTCAACCTGACCAACGAAGGCGGTCAGGGACAACTGCAAATCAACCAAGGTGCGATGACTTTTCCCGGGGTCTTCGAGCAAACCCGCGTGCCACTGGCTGAGCTTTCTACCGAGCTGCAATGGAAGCACAGCAGCGCTCGCCAAACCCTTTCTTTGCGCAAACTGCGCTTTGCCAATACGGACGCGGCAGGTCAGGCTGAAGTTCAGTGGCAAAGCGCTGATAGCGCTGACCGCAGTCACCCCGGCGTGCTGGATTTGCAGGGCAGCTTGAGCCGGGGCGATGCTGCGCAGGTACACCGCTACTTGCCGCTGGTTTTGCCCGAATCAGCCCGACGCTATGTGCGGGACGCGGTCACGCAAGGCCAACTGCGTGACGTCAAGTTCAAGGTCAAAGGTGATTTGCGCAAAATGCCGTTTGCCGACCCGCAAGAAGGCGAGTTTCTGGTGACCGCCAAGGCCAGCAATGTGCAATTTGCTTACGTGCCCTTGGTGACAACAGGCGCTACGGCCAAAACCTGGCCGGCGCTCACGGGGCTGCAAGGCGAGCTGGTCTTTAACCGCATGGGGATGGAAGTGCGCCAGGCCCAGGGCCGGGTGGCAGGTCTGGCCGGCTTGCAACTGACGCGCGGCAGCGCCAGCATTGCCAACCTGAACAAACCCGTGGTGGAAGTCAACACCGCCATCAAAGGGCCTCTGGCCCAAGGCCTGCAGTTTGTCAACAACTCACCGGTCTCAGCGATGCTCAGTGATGCACTGAGCCAAAGCAGTGGCACCGGCCAGCTCGACTACTCCATGCGCCTGCTGCTGCCCCTGGCAGATCTCGCGCAGACCACTCTGCAGGGCAGCCTGACGCTGCCCGGCAATGACCTGCAGCTCGGATCGGGGATACCTTTCCTGGGCAATCTGCGTGGCGCTCTGACTTTCACCGACAAAAGCTTTCGCGTGACCAACGCCCAGGCGCGCATGCTGGGCGGGGAGCTGCGCTTTGACGGCGGCCTTCTTGCAGCCACCCCGCCAGCCGTAGCCGCCGGCCGCAGCGTCGAGCCTGTAGACGCGCCGCTGCTGTTTCGTGGCCAGGGCACAGTCAGCGCCGAAGGTCTGCAGCAAGCGCGCGAGCTGGGCCTCATCAGCGCGCTGGCAGCCCATGCCAGTGGCAGCACACCTTACAGCGCCAGCCTGGGTTTGAGGCGTGGCCGAACTGAAATCAGCGTCAGCAGCAGCCTGCAAGGCTTGGCTCTGAACCTGCCACCGCCGCTTAACAAAGCAGCCGCAGATGCACTGCCCCTGCAATTTGACCAAACCCTGGTGCGTGAGTCGCTGGCCCCGGGCCAGAAAATGCAAGACCAGATTTCTTTCACCTTGGGCAAGCTGGCCAACGTACTTTATGTGCGCGATCTCAGCACAGCCCAAGCCCGGGTGCTGCGCGGCAGCCTGGCTCTTGGGCTGGACGCCGGCGAATCTGCTGCCATGCCGGCAGCCGGCGTGTCTGCGAACGTCAAACTGCAACGCGCCGACGTAGACGCCTGGTCCCGCGTGATGAACAAAGCCGGCATCAAAACCGATGCCGCTCCGGCAGCGGGCGATGCAGATGCCAGCTACATCCCCAGCGTGCTGGCGTTGCGCGCTAATGAAATCAGTGTGCAGGGCTACCAGCTGCGAAATCTGGTGGCTGGCGCATCCCGTGAAGGTGGCACCTGGCGCGCCAATATGGACGCTGATGAGCTCAGCGGTTATGCCGAATACCGTGCGCCTGGCGCTGGCCCCAGTGCCATCGGGGGACGGGTTTACGCCCGGCTGGCGCGGCTGAATCTTGCCGCCAACACTGCACGCGACGTCGAAGCCCTGCTCGAAGGCCAGCCCAGCGCGGTGCCAGCCATGGACATTGTGGTTGATGACTTTGAGCTCAAGGGCAAAAAATTCGGTCGCCTTGAGGTGGACGCAGTTAACCGCAATGTGCAGGGCCCGGCACCAGGCAGCGTGCGCGAATGGCGGCTCAATAAACTCAACCTGACCATGCCTGAAGCCCTGTTTTCAGCCAACGGCAATTGGGCGGCAGTCAGCGGCAAAGAGCGACGCCGCGTACAGATGAATTACCGCTTAGACATCGCTAACTCGGGCGAGCTGCTCAAGCGCCTGGGTATGGACGGCTTGATTCGCCGAGGCAAGGGCCGACTGGACGGCCAGGTCGGCTGGCTGGGCTCACCGCTGAGCCTGGACTACCCGAGCATGGATGGGCAGTTCAATGTGAACATTGAAAGCGGGCAATTCCTCAAGGCAGACCCGGGCATTGCCAAGCTGCTGGGCGTGCTCAGCTTGCAGGCGCTGCCGCGTCGGCTGACACTGGATTTCCGGGACGTTTTTTCTGAAGGTTTTACTTTTGACTATGTGCGCGGAGACGTCACTATCGAACAAGGCCAGGCGCGCACCAACAACTTGCAGATGAAAGGCGTGAATGCCGCCGTGCTAATGGAAGGCAAGGTCGACATTGCCCGTGAAACACAAGACCTGCGGGTGGTGTTGGTACCAGAAATCAATGCCGGCACGGCTTCGCTGATCGCTTCGGTGGTGAATCCAGCGTTGGGCCTGGGCAGCTTTTTGGCGCAATTGTTTTTACGCAAACCCTTGATCGAAGCCAGCACCCAAGAGTTTCATATCGACGGCGCATGGGCAGACCCGCAAATCACCCAGGTTGAGCGCAAGCCGCGCAGCAATGCGCCCGCTGGCCAGCGCCCATGATGCTGACCGCCCGCCCTCGACGGTTGCGTTACTCCCTGAAATGGAACCGCCGCTGGACGCTGTGGGCGCTGTTGGTCGCGCTGGTGGTGACCCTGCTGGGCGCGCTGGTCTGGCTGGCGGCACGCTACGAAGCCAGCATGGTGCAAAGCCGGCTTGAACGCGACACCGCCGAGATCGTCACCGACATTCGCGCCGGTTTAACGCGCAATATTCAGAGCCTGCAAGCCTTACCACCGATAGAGCGTAAGCCTATGGACTGGCGCGCCCAAGCTGGTGAGCTGTTGCGCCAGCACCGCGAAATCGTTCGCCTTGAGTGGCGAGATCCGTCGCTTAAATTAGGCCCGTTTTACGAGTCGGCCTACCGCTCCTCCGTGTTTGAGCGCATGGGCCGTGAAACGATTAACGCTGAAATTCAATTGGCCTGCAACACCGCGATGCGGGTCGGCGTGCCGGCCTACTCCAGCAGCTACTTCTCACCGCAATTTAACGGCCTGGGGCTCGAACTAATCGACGTGTGCCTGCCCCTCTTGACGCAAGGCCGGCTGACGGGCTACACCTTGGCCACGTACTCGCTGCAAGATATTTTGAAGGAGCTGGCAGACTCGCAGCTCACGCGCGGTCAAGGTCTGTCTTTCACGGAAGCCGACGGCACGCGGCTGGCCATCACTGGCACACCCGGGCGCGGGAACGGGTTTTATAACGCGCAACAACTGCTGGACCTGCCGGGCACGAACCTGGTGCTGCGCATGGACAGCTGGAAAGCCTCGCCAGACTTTTTCCCCAACATGCTCACCGCGCTGGTCAGCAGCCTGGCTTTGGCACTGATTGCGGTACTGTTGCTGCTGGGCCGCGACATACGCCGTCGCCTGCGCGTCGAGCA
>CAMBWM010000043.1 GCA_945871335.1 Polaromonas sp. YR568
GAACGCAAGGTGGCCAACACATGCAGCCGCGCATGGCCAGCGGGTCTTCCAGGGCGGGGCGGCAATGGCCTGCCGCGCTGCATGCCTGAGCGAAATTGGCCGCTGCGACCGGAGGAGTTACCTTGGCTGCTGCCGGTTTTTGTGAGCAAACTGTCCAAGATATTGGGCGGCAAACTGGCCAGGGCAGCCGCAATCATAATTTCCTGCAAGTCTTCGGCCGATGGGCTGTCTGAAGGGAGCTCATCTTGGCTCGCTTGATCTGCCGGCGGCGGGTCTTGCTGGGCCTGCTCATCGGGCGGCTCTTGTGCCGCTTCTTGTGAAGGGTCCGGCGTCGGTTCCTGATCAGGCGCAGTATCCGCTGGGCTTTCAGGAGAAGTTTCAGGCTCTGGCGCAGACTGCTGCTCTGCCGGCGCGGGCCAGCGCGTTGCGCGTGGTGCTAAAACGCGGCGCGCTGCAAACTCCAGATCTTCGTCAGACACATCGCTTCGCATGTTTAAAGCGGCATGGCAGCAAGCCACACGCAGAGCCAGGGTCGGGGTGCGCAATGAATCAATACCCAGTCCCAGGGCAGTCGCACAGACGGCCAAGGCTTGGTCATCCGACCATTGAATTTGAGGTAGTAACAGGCGTGCTTGCAGCAATTTTTCTACTGGGATTCGGAGGTCCACGGCCTGGTCTTTTTCATTGCCTTGGCTAATCTGACTGAAATCCAGCTCTGGCACATCTGAAGGCGCCAGCGCTTGAAGGTCGAACCACAATCCCAGGCGTTCTTGCAGCGATTTACCTATGGGTGGCTCATCGTCCATGGATTCGTCCAATGCCACCACACCGAATTGCGTGCGGGGCGCTGATTCAGAGCCGTCTGACATCCGCAGCGGCGGCAAGGATTGCGTGTCCATGGCCTGTGTCATGGGCGCCATCAGGGAGGCCGGAAAGCGTTCGGCCATACTGATGCAGACCACCCCCTGGTCGGCTTGTTGAAGCAAACCTGATTGCATGTGCAAGCTGCCGGTTTGCAGCGTCATCGACAAATCAATGCCGCCGAGCAAGCGCTCCATGTCGACACTGCCCGGTACTTTGACGGTGTTCAGCCCCGCTGCCAGTAGATGGCGCAGCCAACGCTCACGCACCGGCCCGAACGGCGCACGCAACCAGATGCCGCCAAACCCGCTAGGGTCAATCTGTAGCAGTTGTAAGGACGTGAGCGCGTCGTTCCAGGTCTCAAGTCCTTGCATGTCTTCAGGCATGACAGATCAGACAGTCAGTATGTCTTGCAGACATCTTTGTACGCGCTCGCCGGAATCCGTGTCGTCCAGCGGATTGCGCCTGAGGCGATGGCGTAAAGCCAGCGGTGCAATGGTTTTCAGGTGTTCCGTGGTGACCGTTTTATGCCCCTGCATGGCAGCCAAAGCGCGGGTCGCACGCAATAAGGTCAACTCGGCCCGAAGTCCGTCGGTGCCCAGTTGTTGGCACAGGCGTGCGCACAAGGTGAGCATCTCGTCACTCACTTGGACTGACTCCAATAATTTTCGCGCTTTGACAATGCGCTTTTGCAGCTTGTCACTTTCAGCTTGCCACAGCGCTTTGTAGGCGGTGGGATTTTTGTCAAAGGCATCCCGGCGCTTGATCACTTCAACACGCAAAGCCACGTCTTGCGGCGTTCGTACTTGAACCGACAAGCCGAACCGGTCCAGCAATTGCGGGCGTAATTCACCTTCTTCCGGGTTACCACTGCCGACCAGGACAAAGCGGGCGGGGTGACGAATGCTCAGGCCTTCGCGCTCCACCAGATTTTCACCGGAGGCGGCAACGTCAATCAACAAATCGACCAGATGGTCGTCCAGCAAATTCACTTCGTCGATGTACAAAAACCCCCGGTGGGCCTGGGCCAGCAAGCCGGGTGAAAACTCTTTGATGCCTTGCGACAGGGCTTTTTCCAAATCGAGCGCGCCCACAATACGGTCTTCTGTGGCGCCCAGGGGCAAATCCACCACGCTCACCGCCCGGCTTTCGGTCGGCAATTTATGCGTCTTGCCGCCAGGGGGGCTGGCCTGTGCTGAACACACCGCGCAAGATTGCGCAGGGTTGTTCGGTTCGCATTTGTACGGACAGCCCTTGACCACTTGAATCGGTGGCAGCAAGTCGGCCAGTGCGCGTACAGCGGTTGATTTGCCGGTACCCCGGTCGCCCAAGACCAGCACCCCGCCCACCGATGGGTCAATGGCCACCACTTGGATGGCCAGGATCATCTCGTCTTGACCAACGATGGCTGCGAAAGGAAATGTGGACGCCATGAAAATCCCGCTCCAATGATTGAAAAAATACGATCTAAATTAGCTTCTAGTGGTCTGTTTATTGCCGTAAAAAGGCACGCAAAAAACGGTCGTTTTGTAGTTCGAAAGGCATAAAAAATGCTTTAGGCGGCCAAAAAATAGGTTCCAGCTCGTGAAGTGTCAATTAATTGTTTCACTGAAGTGTCAATTTAACTTGACGATTTGTCAAATGCAGGTAAATTACAGGTCTGTCAATGACATCTTCGGGATAAACATGGACGCCTTGCTAGAGTGGATCCAATCGCCTTCGCACTTGAAAAAGCTTTCTCGGGAAAGCCTGACCGGCTTGGCCGTTGAATTGCGCGAGCGCTTGATTCAGACTGTTTCTCAAACTGGTGGTCACTTCAGCTCTAACCTGGGCACCGTCGAACTCACCATCGCCCTGCACTATGTCTACAACACCCCGGATGACAGACTGGTCTGGGATGTGGGCCATCAAACCTACCCCCACAAAATTTTGACCGGCCGCAACGAGCGCATGAGCACCTTGCGCCAGCAGGGCGGCTTGAGTGGCTTTCCCCGCCGGGAAGAAAGTGTCTATGACGCTTTTGGCACTGCGCACTCGTCAACCAGCATATCTGCCGCCTTCGGCATGGCCGTTGCCGCCAAGCAAACCGGAAGCCAGCGCAAGTCAGTGGCGATCATCGGCGATGGCGCACTCACCGCCGGAATGGCTTACGAGGCGATGAACAACGCAGGCGCCAGCCAATGCGACTTGCTGGTCATCTTGAACGACAACGACATGTCGATCAGCCCGCCGGTAGGGGCTTTGAATCAATACCTCGCGCAATTGATGTCGGGCCGCTTTTACACAGAAGCCAAAAAATGGGGCGAGCAAGTGCTGCGCAACGCGCCGCCTTTGTTTGACTTGGCCAGACGCATTGAGCAACAAACACAAAACTTGATTGCGCCCGATACCATTTTCGAAAAGTTAGGGTTCACTTATACGGGCCCCATTGATGGTCATGATGTTCATGGCCTGGTGGATGCCTTGCAAAAATTGCGCGGCGCCACAGGACCGCAGTTTTTGCATGTGGTCACCCGCAAGGGCCAAGGTTATGCCAAGGCCGAAGTCGACCCGGTGGCCTACCACGGCCCTGGCAAATTTGACCCCGCAGTGGGTCTCAGCCCCGCGGTCAGCGCCAAACTCACCTACACCCAGGTCTTCGGGCAATGGATTTGTGACATGGCCGCCAAAGACCCTCGTCTGGTGGGCATCACGCCGGCCATGCGGGAAGGCTCGGGCCTGTTGGAGTTCAGCCAGCGCTTTCCCGGCCGCTACCACGACGTCGGGATTGCCGAGCAACACGCTGTGACCTTTGCCGCTGGCCTGGCTTGCGAAGGCCTCAAGCCTGTGGTGGCCATCTACTCGACGTTTTTGCAAAGAGCGTATGACCAGATGATCCATGACGTGGCCTTGCAAAACCTGCCCGTGGTGTTTGCCCTGGACCGGGCCGGGCTGGTCGGGCCCGATGGCCCAACGCATGCCGGCATGTACGACATCGCCTTTACCCGCTGCATTCCTAATATGAGTGTGGCCTGCCCGGCAGACGAGAACGAATGCCGTCAATTGCTCAGCACCGCTTATGCACAAGACCACCCCGTCACCGTGCGCTACCCCCGCGGGGCTGGCGTGGGTGTGACGGTAGAAAAAGATTTGAACTCCTTGCCGTTTGGGCAGGCGAAGGTCGTGCGCCAGGGGAAAGGTGTTGCCTTTCTGGCTTTTGGCCCGCTACTTTATGAAGCGCTTAAAGTGGCCGAAACGATGGACGCCACCGTGGTCAATATGCGCTGGGCGAAACCACTGGACGTGCAAACCTTGACAGACATTGCACTTTCTCACGACAGACTGGTCACCTTGGAAGATGGCACCCGCAAAGGCGGTGCCGGTGCTGCTGTCCTTGAGGCCCTGCAAGACCTGGGCATGGCCAAGCGGGTTCTTGTTATCGGCTTTGAAGACGAATTCACTGAGCACGGCGACCCCGGCGTATTGATGAAGCAATATGGGTTAACAGCAGCGGGCATTCAAAAACGCATATCGGACTTCTGGCCCGATTTGCAAGCTGAAAAATTACTCAGAAGGGTTGCTTGAATGGCAGTCTGGACATTAGGGCTGAACCACCGTACGGCGCCCATTGACTTGCGCGAGAGATTCGCGTTTGCCTCTGAAAAATTGGGGCAGTCTTTGCTGGGTTTACGCCAAAGTTTTGCAAGTCACAAAGAGGTGGCCATCTTGTCCACCTGTAACCGGACAGAAATTTACTGTGCGGGTGATCAGGTGCACTGCCCGCAAACTCTTGCCTGGTTGGCAGAAACCGGTAAAACACCGGTTGACGTATTGAAGTCTCACACCTACCAGTTAGAAGGCGATGCTTCAGCGCGCCACGCCTTCAGAGTCGCCAGCGGTCTTGACTCCATGGTTCTGGGAGAGACCCAAATTTTGGGCCAGCTCAAAGATGCAGTTCGCTTCGCAGCCGACTCCGGTGCACTGGGCAGCACGCTGAACCAGCTTTTTCAGCGTTCTTTTGCCGTAGCCAAAGAAGTTCGTACCACCACAGAAATTGGAATGCACTCCGTGAGCATGGCGGCAGCCAGCGTTCGGCTGGCAAATCGTATCTTTGAAAATATCAAAGACACCCATGTCTTGTTCGTTGGGGCCGGCGACATGATTGAGTTGTGCGTCGCTCATTTCGCAGCCAAATCGCCAAGCTCTATCACCATTGCCAACCGTACCGCCGACAGAGCAGACGCTTTGGCCGCGCTGCATGGCGCTCAATGTATTGCCCTGGCAGATCTACCGTCTCAGCTGCATCGCTTTGATATCGTGATCAGTTGCACCGCCAGCACATTGCCATTGATCGGCTTGGGCGCCGTCAAAAGTGCACTGAAGGCCAGAAAAAATCGTCCCATGTTCATGGTGGACCTGGCCGTTCCCCGCGATATAGAGCCTGAGGTCAAGCATTTGTCGGATGTTTATTTGTACACCGTTGACGATCTAACGGAAGTGATCAACAGTGCTCAGACGCACCGTAAAGAGGCTGTTTTCGATGCAGAGGTCATCATCGATACCGGCGTGCAAAAATTCATGAGCTGGCTTGAACACCGAAGTCATGTGCCCTTGATCCAAGAGTTGAGTATGCAAGCTGATGCATGGCGACAAACTGAACTGGCGCGGGCGCGCAAACAAATTGAAAAGGGCCAGCACATCGACAGCGTTTTAGAGTCGCTCTCGGTCGGATTGATGAAAAAAATGCTCAATGGCCCCTTGCGCGAGTTGCATCATGCAGAAGGCGTGCAAAAAGACAAAGCTCTGGAAGCAGTCAAACAGATGTTTTTAAGCACCTAAAATAGATTTCACTGCAGGCAATTATTTTTTATTTGCCTTTTTTATCGTGTGCGCATGTTGTGCAATGATGAATCCACATGCTCACAGCATCTAATCTTTCATTGAGCCGGGGTGACCGGCGTCTTTTTTCTAGCGTCTCTTTCACTCTGGAGTCTGGCCAATGGCTGCACTTAGAAGGTGATAACGGCGTGGGGAAAACCAGTTTGCTGCGTCTTTTGTGTGGACTGATTTCCCTCGAGGAGGGTGAGATCCGTTGGAAAGAACAAAACACAGTTGATACTCCTGAAGTTTTTCGCGCGGACTTGGCTTATTTAGGGCATCAATTGGCCCTCAAACAAGATTTAAGTCCGCTTGAAAACTTGCTTACTGATGCTGCGGTTTCGGGCCGGGAGCTCTCTGTGACAGATGCTATGGCTGCTTTGGCGCAGATGGGCCTGCGTTCCAGGGAGCATTTGCCCGTCAGGGTCTTGTCGCAAGGCCAGCAAAGACGCAGCGCCTTGTCGCGTTTGATCGTCAGCAGTGCTGCCTTGTGGGTTCTCGACGAGCCCTTTGTCGCCTTGGACGCAGCAGCTCAAAATGTCTTGGCGGGAGTGATCAACGCTCACTTGTCCAGGCAAGGCATGGTGCTTTTGACCAGCCACCAAGCCGTTTCTTTGGCGGGTCCTGGCCGCAGTTACAAGCTAACAGCATGAGTGCTTTTGCAGCCGTCCTCAAGCGTGATTTGGTCTTGGCTTTAAGGCGCAAGAACGAAGTGATTACCTCGGTATTCTTTTTCGTGGTCGTGGCTGCTCTATTCCCTTTGGGGATTGGTCCTGAAATGAACACCTTGCGCCTGGTCGGACCTGGCATTTTGTGGGTGGGCGCGCTGCTGGCCAGCATGCTTTCTCTGGGGAGGATGTTCGCCGCCGATCACGCCGACGGTACCCTGGAACAAATGGCCTTATCGCCGAACAGTTTATCTATGCTGGTAGCTGCCAAAATACTGGCACATTGGATACTCTCTGGATTGCCTTTGGTCCTATTGGCCCCTGTTCTTGGTTTGCAGTTTGACTTGTCAGCCAACGCACTTTGGATTTTGACTTTGAGCCTCTTGCTAGGTACGCCCTTGTTGTCTTTGATAGGCGCTGTTGGTGCAGCATTGACGCTGGGCGTCAGGGGTGGCGATGTCTTGCTGACGTTACTTGTATTGCCTTTGTATGTGCCGGCGCTGGTGTTTGGTGCTGGTGCGGTGCAGGCAGAAATAAGCGGTTTAGGTGCTTCTGCGCATTTGTCTGTTTTGTCGGCTATGGTGCTGGTAGCTGCAGTGTTCAGCCCATGGGCTAGCTCAGTTGCATTGCGTGTTGCACTTGAATCTTGAGGCCGTGCTGATTCCATGATCCGAAAACTTTTTTATTTCTCCTCGCCGCAAAACTTCTATCC
Source organism: Polaromonas sp. YR568 (assembly GCA_945871335.1). Next base: position 7,099 of record CAMBWM010000043.1, read on the forward strand.
ACTGGCCGGTAAGTTGTGGCCTGTGTTCGCTTGCTTGGCCACGGCGCTAACGGTTTGGGGACTCTGGCTGGGCATGTTTGTGGCGCCTACAGATGTACAGCAAGGTGAGGGTTACCGGATTATTTACGTGCATGTGCCTGTGTCCTGGATGTCCATGGTGATTTACCTGGCCATGGCTTTTTGGGCTTTGTTGGGTCTGACTTTCAACACGCGCCTATCCGGTATGTTGACCAACGCATTGGCGCCCACCGGCGCCATCTTTGCTTTTTTATCGCTTTGGACCGGGGCACTTTGGGGCAAACCCATGTGGGGCACTTGGTGGGTTTGGGATGCCCGACTGACCTCAGAGCTCATTTTGTTTTTTTTGTATTTAGGCTTTATCGCGTTGACCAGTGCCATTGATGACGCCCGGCGTGCTGACAAAGCCGGTGCCATTTTGGCCTTGGTCGGGGCGCTCAATGTGCCGGTCATTTATTTTTCAGTCAAGTGGTGGAACACTTTGCACCAAGGCGCATCAGTGTCATTGACCAAAGGCTCCAGCATGCAGCAGACAATGCTAGAAGCCATGCTCATCATGGCTGTCGCATTTTGGATGTATGCCATTGCCATGACGCTTTACAGAGTCAGGAGCATCATATTGATTCGTGAGAGACACTCGCAGTGGGTGGCTGACTTGCCTGAAGTCAAAGCGCTATCTTTGGAGGCCCGCACATGATCTGGTCAAGTTTTTCTGATTTTTGGTCCATGGGCGGCTATGGGCTTTATGTTTGGGGAAGTTTTGGAGTGACAGCGGCGTTGTTGGCTGCCGAAGCTTTTTGGATTCGGCGAGGCCGCCAGAACGCGCTGAGCCATGTGGTTGCCGAGTTACAGGCGGCGGATGCCAATGGCAAGGACTGGCGTTGATGAAAGCCCGGCACCAACGTTTTTTATTGATCACCTTGGCCGTGGCTGCATTAGCTACTGCGGGCATGTTTGTTTTGAATGCTTTTCAAAGCAATTTGGTTTTCTTTTTCACGCCCACGCAAGTCTTTCAAGGTGAAGCGCCTAAAGGTAAGGCGTTTCGGGTTGGCGGTATGGTCAAAGAGGGCAGTCTGAAAAAAGACGGTGAAAACGTCCAATTTGTTGTGACAGACTTTGCCAATGAAGTACCTGTGGTTTACAAGGGCATGCTGCCCGACTTGTTCAAAGAAGGTAAGGGCGTTGTGACGCAAGGTAAATTGAATCAGGGCAATCAGTTTGCAGCCTCCGAAGTTTTGGCCAAACACGACGAAAACTACATGCCGCCTGAGGCGCAACATGCTTTGGACAAAGCAGGCGCAGCCAAAGCGGTCCAAACCTACAAACCAGCTAATTAATTGAAAAGAGTTTGGAATGATTGTTGAAGTCGGTCACTTTGCCTTGATCCTTGCCGCATTCGTTGCTTTGGTGCAAGGTGTTTTGCCACTGGCGGGCACTATGAACGGCCACCAAAGATGGCAGGCTTTGGCCAGGCCTGCCGCCATCGTGCAGTTTTTATTGATTGCCTTTTCCTATGGCGTGCTGACGAACGCTGCTGTTACGGATGACTTCTCAGTCAAGTACATCGCAGCGCACTCCAACTCACTTTTGCCCATTCAATACAAAGTGGCCTCTGTATGGGGTGGTCATGAGGGGTCCTTGTTGATGTGGGTGCTGATGCTGTCTGGTTGGACACTGGCCGTGGCCTTGTTTTCCCGCACCTTGCCTTTGGCCATGGTCGCGCGGGTGATTGCTGTCCTTGGTTTTGTGTCGGTCGGTTTTTTAAGTTTTATTCTCATCACCTCCAGCCCGTTTGAGCGCTTGCTGCCTGCCCCGCTCGACGGTCGGGATTTGAATCCCTTGTTGCAAGACCCCGGCCTGGTGATACATCCACCCATGCTGTACATGGGCTATGTCGGTTTTTCTGTCGCATTTGCTTTTGCCATATCGGCTTTGTTATCGGGTCGCATGGATGCAGCCTGGGCCCGTTGGTCCCGCCCCTGGACGGTGGTGGCCTGGATTTTCATGACCATCGGTATCGCGCTGGGCTCTTGGTGGGCCTACTATGAACTGGGCTGGGGTGGCTGGTGGTTCTGGGACCCTGTTGAAAATGCTTCCCTAATGCCTTGGCTCTTCGGTACGGCCCTGATTCATGCCTTGATGGTGACCGACAAGCGCGGTGGTTTCAAAGCCTGGTCTGTGCTGCTGGCTATTGGCGCATTTTCTTTGTGTTTGCTAGGTACTTTCCTGGTGCGCTCAGGCGTTTTGACCTCTGTTCATGCGTTTGCGTCTGATCCTAAGCGCGGCGTTTTTATTTTGATTTTCTTGGTCCTGGTGGTGGGTATTTCCCTCACCCTTTTTGCTTGGCGCGCCCCTAAAGCCACCCTGGGCGGCAAGATCGCTTTGGTCTCGCGCGAGTCTATGCTGCTGGCCAACAGTGTGTTGTTGGTGGTGGCCACGGGCGCTGTCTTGCTTGGAACCGTTTACCCGCTGATCATTGATGCCCTGAATTTAGGCAAGCTCTCAGTGGGTGCGCCGTATTTCAACGCGGTGTTTGTGCCCTTGATGGTGCCTGTCATCTTTCTCATGGTTCCCGGCGGTATCGCGCACTGGCGGGAGTCCAGGGGCAAAGAGCTGGGTCGCCAGATGCGTTGGCCTGCGTTGGCTGCCGTGCTGGCTGCTGCTGCGATTTTGATTTTCAGCGAGCGTGGCACCTGGCTCACGGCCATGGGTATGGCCTTGGCCGCCTGGGTGGTGGTGGGCTTGTTGGTTCAAATTGTGGCGCGCCTTCAAAAACCGGGGCGCATTGCACTTTCATTTTGGGGCATGCATTTGGCCCACCTTGGGATAGCTGTGGTGGTCGTGGGCATCACATTGGTCAAAGGCTATGAAATTGAGCGCGATGTGCGCATGGGATTGAACGATACCGTCAGCATTGAAAACTACAGCTTTGAATTGGTAGGTCTCAATCAAGTGGATGGCCCCAACTACAAAGCGATGCGTGCAACGGTGAACGTCAGTAAAGATCAAAAACCGCTCGAGGTCTTGTACCCGGAAAAAAGAAGATATTTTTCGACGGCCATGCCCATGACCGAGGCCGCGATTGACGCAGGTCCCTTGCGTGACTTGTATGTTTCCCTGGGCGAAGCCATAGAGGGCGACAAGCCGCAGTGGAGTGTGCGTGTTTACTACAAGCCTTTCGTGTCCTGGCTTTGGTATGGCGCTATTTTGATGGTCCTTGGCGGCTTGCTGGCTGTAAGTGATCGCCGCTATCGCAAGTCTGCACTTAGCGCAGCCTCCTGATGTGAGGCGACTTCGATGAAGAAATTTTTTATTCCGCTTGGAATTTTCTTGGTGTTGGTGGCTTTTCTGGCCATTGGACTCAATCGCAACCCTCAGGAGATCCCATCACCTTTGCTGGGTAAGCCGGCGCCTCTTTTTTCATTGAGTACATTGGATGCTGGCGGCGTCAAGTTTGGACCGCAAGACATGAAGGGCAAGGTTTGGATGCTCAATGTCTGGGCCACATGGTGTGTCGCTTGTCGCGACGAGCATCCCTTGCTGGTGGCTTTTAGCAAAGCCAACCAATTGCCTATTGTGGGCTTGAACTACAAAGAAGTTCAAGCGCAAGATGCGCCAGCCGGACGTCAGCTCACGCCGGAAGAAAAATTGCGTATTGCGCGTGAGCGCAGTGCAGTTTGGCTGCAGCGTTTAGGTAATCCCTATGCCGTTTCGGTGTTTGACCTTGATGGTCGTGTAGGCATTGACTACGGTGTTTACGGCGTCCCTGAAACCTACATAATTGACAAAGAAGGCGTGATTCGTTTCAAAAAAGTGGGGGCTGTGACGCTGGAGACGCTGCAGTCCCAAATTCTGCCTTTGCTGCAGAAGTTAAATGCCTCCTAGGTCGAGTCGAAGGTCGCCATGAAATCAACTTATCTTCTGCTCAAAACCCTGTGCGTGGCAGCGTGCCTGGTGCTGTCCGGTGTGACAACGGCGCTGGCCAAAGAGGCATTGCCTATGGCACAAGATCCTGTGCTTGAAAAACGCCTGATTCTTATCTCCGAAGAGTTACGCTGCCTGGTTTGCCAGAATGAATCACTGGCATCTTCACGCGCAGAGTTGGCCAACGATTTACGCGAAGAAGTGCGAAAACTCATTACACAAAACCTAAGCGATCAGCAGATCAAAGACTATTTGGTCACTCGCTATGGCGATTTTGTTTTGTACCGTCCGCAAGTCAAGCCCCTGACCTGGGTGCTGTGGTTCGGGCCTTTTTTACTGCTGGTTGTCGCTGTTTGGGGCATGTTTTCTTACGTTCGACAACGTCTGTCTGCCCAGACGACAGTTGCGGCATTGAGTGACGCAGACAGGCACAAGGCCCAAGCTATTTTGAACTCAGGAGACGCTCCATGATGAGCACCATGCTCTTTATGCTGCTCGCTTTGGCAATGTGCCTTTGCATTGCGGCAGTATTCATTTGGATCCTGATTCGTCAGCGGCCTGTGCGCACTTCTGCAAGCCAGGCCAAGCTCAATGCCAGTGTCTATCGCGCTCAAATCTCGGACCTAGACCATGAGCATCAAAGCGGTCATATCAGTGCGCAAGAGTGGCAGCAAACACGTGATGAGCTGAGCCAAAGACTGCTGGAAGACACATCGGTCGGTGATGACCCCGGCGTCCGAAAAGAAAAGCCCGCACTATGGACTGCGCTTTTGATCGGATTGACCTTACCTTTGGCCTCTCTGAGTCTGTATCTTTGGGTGGGAGAGCCACAGGCGCTTCAAGCGATGGCGACTGAGTCGCCTGAAAAAGCAATGCAGGCGGAGTTGTCCGGCATGGCGCAGGCTTTGGCCAAAAAACTGGAGGCGAACCCGGATAACCAAGAGGGTTGGGTAATGCTGGGACGCAGTTACCGCACTTTAGAAAAATACGACAGCGCTGTGAGTGCTTACGACCGCGCCTTGAAACTCTCTGCAGACGATGATCTGAAGCTCGAGCGTGCAGAAGTGCTTGCGCTGAAGGCGCAGGGCAACTTTGAAGGTGAGCCGTGGAATGTAATTCGCGAAATTTTGAAAAAAGATCCGCAGCAAAAAGGTGCGTTGTTGTTAGCCGGCAGTGCCTCCTATGCGCATGACAAATATGCCGATGCGCTGCGTTACTGGCAGCAAGCGCGCAAGCTGCTTGCTGCAGATCACCCTGATGTGCCCAGCCTGGAAGGCGCCATCGCTACCGCTCAAAATAAACTTGGCTTGCCTGTGACGCCCGCAACAAGTTTGCCGCCTCAAGCGCCTGCTGCAGCTTCCAGTGCCGGCGCCACTGCGTCTGTTTCTTCAGGGACGCAGGCGGGTTTGAATATCACTGGGCGGATCAGTCTTGCTGCTGCCTTGAAAGACAAGGCCAGCCCGGCGGACATGGTCTATGTGTATGCCAGCCCTGCCAATGGAGATCGCATGCCCTTGGCGATATTCAAAAGCACTGTGGCAAAGCTTCCTTTGAACTTCACCTTGGACGACAGCACCGCCATGCTGCCTGAGCGCAAACTCTCTGGTGCAGGCGAGGTGATCCTTAAAGCGCGTATTTCCAAATCGGGCAACGCCATTCCCCAGTCGGGTGACTTGACCGGTACTTTGGGGCCTGTCAAAGTCGGCGCCAAGGGTTTGATATTGGAAATCAAAGACCAAATTCCTTGAAGCTGCTAGTGCTGGGCCGTTCGAGTTGACTTCTCTTGGAGATCGTCTTT
>CAMBWM010000044.1 GCA_945871335.1 Polaromonas sp. YR568
AACTCATGTCCATCGTGCCTGAAGGAATGCAAAAAGCAAATAGCGACAGCTTGGGCGCCGGCCTCCCTAATTTGCCGTGCGATCGGTTCAAGCGCCTTTACGTCCAAGGGCACGATCACAGCACCATCAAATGCGACTCGTTCGTTGACTTCGAAACGAAGTGATCGGGGTACCAAGGGCTCAACTGGCGTTAAAAACAAATCATAGATGTCATAGCGCCATTCGCGCGCAATTTGCAGGACATCCCGAAAACCCTGCGTGGTGAGCAATGCCGTCACAACACCTTTTCGCTCAATCAACGCATTAGCGACCAAGGTAGTGCCATGAATGATGTTTTCCACTTGCGAAGGCAAGACACCGTTTTTTTGGGTGATCTGGGAAACCCCATTCAACACGCCTTCCGAGGGGTCATGCGGTGTTGTCAATACCTTTTCATTGACCATGTGACCTTCTGAGTCGATCATGACCAAATCGGTGAATGTTCCACCAATGTCTACCCCAATCCGGAATGGGCCTTTCATTGCAAACGATTGACTATTCATGAAGATCTGCTTTTTTTGTATTCAGCATTTGTTGTATTTCAGACGCTTGCAAACCGTAATCGCGCTCGGCACTTGCAGCCGAAACTACGCCATCGATTAGATCTCTTTCAACAGCTGAACGCTCTCGCATGTGAGCAGGGGACATGCCTCCACCACCTGGAGTTTCGAACGTTACGATCTGGCCCGGTTGCATGCTGATGACCGACTTGGCTGGAATTTTCACGCCATCCAATAAGTCAAGCCCTGCAGCACCATCGAGTCCGCCCAAAAATCCGCGTGGCGGATGCTTGACCCTCTCATGACGAATCATGAAGGTCAAGGGTTCGGATGACAGGGATTTGAATGCAATCCGCTGCCCTAATCCCCCTCGGTGCAAGCCAGCACCGCCACTGTCCATGAGCAAACTTTTTTCAGTCACCAGCATAGGGGTCTGATTTTCAAATTGCTCAATCGGGCTGTTAGCTACATTGGTGGGAAAGCTTAAACAGGCAGGTCCATCGCTGGTGGCTCTGGCACCGTAACCGCCACTCATGAAAAACATCTTCACAAACTTGCGTTTGGATCGATCAACCCCTTTGAAATAGACGTTCCAGATGGGGGAGCCGCTGTCAGCTATGATTTTTTTTGGCATCATTTTGGAAAGCGCTCCAAAAATGACGAATGGCAAATAATGCCCTGAAAGATGCCTGCCCCAGACGGGTGCGGGCCGTGTCGGATTCACCAAACAGCCCTCCGGCGCCAAAATTGTCAATGGACGCAATCCGCCATCGTTGTTAGGGGATGACGGATCAAAAGCACACTTGACGGCATAGGCACTGTACGCAAAAGTGAAATTCATCACGGAGTTGATCGGCTTATCGATTTGAGCATCAGTGCCTGAATAATCAATCACCAGTTCAGAGCCTTTTTTCCGAACATTGCAGCAAATCAACAAAGATTTTTCGAATCCATCTGCCATGACCTGGTCATCGAATTCGCCATCGGGCATGGATTCCAGCATTCTGCGCATGCTATTTTCCGAACGTTGCAATATCTGATCTGTGACGTCAGTCAAATCGTCGATGCTTTCTTGCTGAAGCAACGCCAACAATTTGACTTGGGCCAAATCGTATGCAGCAAACTGCGCACGGATATCACCAAGAGTCTCCAATGGTTCTCGTAAATTCTCCTTGATGAAAGAGACAACATCAGGATTTTCTTCACCCCGTTTGCAAATCTTGAGAACCGGAATGCACAAGCCCTCCTCATAAGAGTCTTTGGCAAAGGGATTGGGGGCACCTCCAATGTCAACTGTATGGAAGGTTGAGCCTACGAAAGCTACCAACTCTGCACCGCGGAAAATCGGTCTAACCATAGTGATGTCATTCAGATGGCCTGTTCCCAACCATGGATCGTTGGAAATCAAGACATCACCAGGCTCCAGCGTCTGCTTAGGATAGCGGTTAAGCATGGCTTCCAGAGTTCGTTGCATCGTTCCTAAAAATGACGGTATTGAACGGGATGACTGAGCAAAGACCCTGCCATTGGCATCCATCAAAGAGCAAGCCAAATCCCAGTTCTCACGAACGACCACCGAAAACGAAGTACGAACAAAGGTTTGGGCAACTTCGTCCATCAACCCCGTCAAACGTTGCCAAATTATTCCAAGCTGTAATGCGCTAATGCTTTTCCTCATGGAAGACCCAATCATTTTTTTATTGTGCCCAATGTCATGTTGCCGGCAGCAAACTTTCTGGCCAGCTCCAGCTGTGACTGCTCCAGCACTCCGATGGCAAAGCCGACGGCCTGGGTAAAAGCGGCCAGACTGCTGGACTCGCGGCGTATGCTCCAAGGACCTTGCACCAATAGATTCGGATATGCATATCAGTCTCCTTTGACAGCGGGATGATTCAAGGTATGGCGCATCCTTGCGAATTCAACGACCTGCTTGCCGATCGATTCGAGCTGCATTTTTGAGGATAAATCGACGCAATGGCCTGATGCATCGAAGATGCCCGTCGATGTATTCAGGGAAGCCCCCAGAGGCGTGGGCCAGCCGCGCAAGGCATGAACGACACTGCGAAGCGCAGCGAGCGTCTGAGCGCCTGCTTGCCAGCCACCCGCACAAGCGATGAGGCCTACCGCGATGCCGTCTAGGTAGACACGGGGGTCGTTGCGCAGGTCTTCGGTGTAGTCGAGCGCGTTCTTAATAAGCCCCGAAACAGAGCCGTGGTAGGCAGGCGAGGCGATGATCAAACCGTCGCACTCGCGGATCGCCTGCACGAGCGCCGAACTCTTCGCGTCGCGCTCATTGAAATCGGGTGTATACATGGGCATCAGCAGTTCGGACCCCGAGATTGAAAGGATCCGCGCGCCGCTGACACGGGCGCTTTCGAGCGCTACAGCCATCGCTCTCTCGGACGACGAACCGGAGCGCGGCGTCCCGCCGATCCCCACTATGAATGGAAGAAAACCACCGTCATTGGAATCGGGAGCTGTCATTTAGCTCTCCCTTTTGCACTTTGTGCCACTCGGACCCCGTTCTCCCCCCCTGCGAAGACCCGGATTGAGCAACCTCGACGGATAAAATTATTGATAATTGGCATATTATTCTAATATTTCAAATAAAAGTTTTAAAACAAACGTTTGCCGTTCGGGAAATAAGATCGGCAAATTAAAACTGCTGGTGTTACTGGGATACGAGGTTAAGACCAATCATCCCGCGAGGTTGATAAAGAATTTCAGTTTAGGAGGATATAAATCAATAAGTTAAGAATTTGGGTATTGTTAACGTGTACTCAGATGTAGCAAAAAAAAATTAGTATGACGCAAAAATAATACTTTGTGAGTTTTCAATGGTGCTGATTAATGAGCGAGTGTTTTACCGGTGTGCGGTCGCAGCGCGAAGCTGGCGGGCGGCTGCGCTTGAAGGGCTGTTTGGCCTAGCTCTTGAAAGACGGTGACTTCACCATCGTGCTCTGCCCGTTGCGCGATTTTGGCTGGCAAGACAGCTCGGCACTGGGTTTTTGGCGCAGCCGCTTCGTGCAGTTTGCGCCTCGCGAGGAGCCGCCGCCAAAACCCAGAGCTTCGGTGCTTCAGCCCTTGATGCAGACCTGTAAGACCGCTAAGCACTCACTTCTGAAACAGCGCGATCAAAGGTCGTTATTGGCACCACCGGGGCCCCTGAAGCTGCCATGCGTTTCGAAAACTCCGGAATCACCTGCTGCGCGAAGCGCGTCATTGATTCGTTTGCTAGCTCGGCTGGCATTGAACCGAGCCGAAACTGCATCATCACGCCACCCACGCCGGAGCGCGCCAGCAGGGCCATGCGTTCGGCCACCTTGGCCGGGGAGCCTGCCAGCAGGCCAATATTCGGATCGCGATACACCGGATTGGAGCTGGTGATGGCCTGCCCCTGCTCAGCAGCCACACGCCCGCGCATAGAGGAGCGGTGATCAACCATGCCGACGAAGTACGGCAATGCGGTGCTCTCCGCTTCTGCGTCGGTTTCGCCCACATACACATTGCGCCAAATCCAGCTTTCGTCCATGCAGCGCGCGACATGTGCCTCGTCGAACCCGGCGCCGCGCATCGCCGACTGATAAGCCGTGAGGCGGGCAAAGGTGTTGTCATCGGACTGAACATTCATCAAGAACGGTAGTCCGCGTCCGCCCAATCCGGCTGCGCCAAAGTCGGACGATGCCGCGCGCAGTACCAGTGGATGCGGCTTGGTGAACGGCCGCGGTCGAAGCGCCGGGCCCTTTACCTGCCAGAACTTGCCAGTATGCTCAAAGCCCTCGGTGCCGGTCCATGCCTTGAGCATGATGGCCTCGGCCTCCTCGTAGCGCTCGCTGGCCTCGCCATGCGGGATGCCGTAGCCCTGATATTCGTAAACGTTGTAGGCTGTGCCGCGGCCAATGCCGACCATCAGGCGCCCGCGCCCGAGGTTGTCAAGCAATGCGATCTGTTCTGCAAGCCGCACTGGGTGATACAAGCTTACCTGAGCCACTGCGAAGCCAACGCGAAGGCGGCTGGTTGCACCTAATATTGCAGCGGCAAACGTCGTTGGATCGACATACGCGCAATTGCCGTCAAAGTGGTGCTCGGCCAGCCACGCGCTATCGAACCCGAGTCGCTCGGTGAGCCTAGCTTCATCAATGGCTTCTGAGATGTAGTCCGCATCACGTGCTGGATCGGCGGCTTCGGGGAAAATGAAATTGGCGAATCGCATAGTTGGCATCCCAGTAAATTAAGTTTCGATATTAGTGTACTTTCGAAGAATTTCCAACTTCAATTTATGATTTATTTTGTAATCAATAAAACTGGTTTGCTTTATGACTATTATTTTCCAGTAGATTATAAATTAGTAGGTTAAATAGAATATTTACGGAAAACATACATGCATTAAACATAAACGAATATATTAGTCATCTTTAATGTGTCGTCAAGCAGGTATATGAGTTAAGATATGGCATATTGTTCGAACCGCTGTGGGATTTTTCTTTAAGGAGGTTTCAAGATGAAGAATGCAATCTGGAGTATCGCGGTCTTCGCCGCGCTCAACCTTAGCCAAGTGTTGCCGGCACAAGCCCAAGCCAAATACCCCGCTCGCGCGGTCACATTGGTGGTCCCCTTCGCCCCCGGCGGCAGCGGTGATGTAACAATACGATTCATCGCCGACCATCTACAGAAAACAAGAGGCGTGCCAATGGTGGTCGAGAACCGCCCAGGCGGAGGAGCCACCATCGGAATGAGCTCGCTCGCCCGCTCGGCCGCGGATGGCTACACGCTCGGGCTGATTTCCACCAGCCCTTTCACTGTGACGCCCTATTTCCAGAAGGTCCCCTACGACCCACTCAAGGACTTCACTTTCCTAGGGCAATACACTGTCAGCCCAGCGCCCATGATTGTTGCGAGCGAGTCACCCTTCAAAAGCGTGGAAGAATTGATCGCCTTCGGCCGTGCCAACCCCGGCAAGCTGCGCTGGGCGACTGGGGCGCCGCGCGGTACCAATCACATTTCCACCGAGGTCGCGCTACGCCATCAGAAAGTTAACGGTACTTTCGTTGCATTCGGTGGCGGCGCTGAAGCGCTTACTAGTTTGCTAGGCGGTAATTTGGAGTTCATCGTAGTCACCGATTTCGGACCGCCATTGAAGAATCGGCAGATCCGGATGCTCGCCGAGAGTGGGCCAAACAAGATCGTCGGCATGCCCGAAATCCGCACCTATAACGAGTTGGGTTACCCCCTGACCCTGCCGATTTTTCTTGGTATCGGCGGTCCGGCCGGATTGCCGCCTGAGGTCGTGAAGTTTTGGGAAGACGCGATCCGCGAAGTGACTGCGCTGCCAGCCTTCATCGAGGTACTTGGCCGCTACGTGTCGCCGCCGGCATATTTGGACAGTAAAGCGTTCACGGTGCGTATCAATGACGCCTTCACCGGCACAGGTCGCGCGGTACGCGACCTGGGCATGGTGCCAAACTAAGGCAAAGCGTGCACCACCGCAAAACAGGTATGTCCCTATTGCCCCAACAGCACGATGCCCTTCTCGCGTGATTTAGCCCACCGCGTCGCCGGCTCACTGGCCATGGCCGGTATCGGTTGCTGGGCTGCGTGGGAGGGACGTACGCTCGGTCTTTTCGTGCTAGGTACACCCGCGCCAGGCCTGTTCCCGTTCATTTTTGGCTGCATGCTATTGGTGATGGCACTGCTCTGCCTGATCATCGATATCGCGGCTATGCGCGGCGGCGGTGCAGCCCCTGCGGTTCCCGTAGACGATCGAAGCGGCTTAACGCGCGTAGCCGGTTATTTAGCAGTCGGTGTTGGCTGCGCGATCGCGATGCAGTGGGTCGGCTTCGTGCTTGCTGCGTTTGTTGCCCTGTTGCTGCTGATGCGCGGTTTCGAACGTATGCCCTGGAAAGTATCGCTACTCACGACCCTGGGTGCGACTGCTGTAGCGTATGTACTGTTCGTGCGCCTGCTCGGTGTACCGCTTCCGGCAATGCCGTTATAGGACCTCTATGGAATTGCTCGACGCACTCTCCCTTGGTTTCGCGACCGCACTGACGCCGATGAACTTGCTTTACTGTCTGGTCGGTGTGTTCATCGGCACTTCGGTCGGCGTCTTGCCCGGCCTAGGACCGACCGCGACGATTTCGCTACTTTTGCCGCTGACCTTCCAGATGGATGCCACCTCGTCAATCATCATGTTGGCCGGCATTTACTACGGCGCCATGTATGGCGGCTCAATTACCTCGATCCTGGTGAATATCCCCGGCGAGGCTGCTTCCATAGTCACCTGCATAGACGGCCACGTCATGGCTAAGAATGGTCGCGCCGGAACGGCGCTGGGTATCGCCGCCTTTGGTTCGCTGATCGCCGGTATCGCCACGGTTATCGGTATTGTGCTGATCGGTCCGTCGCTGGCGCAGGCGGCGCTCAAGTTTGCATCGCCTGAACGCTTCGCCCTAGTGGTGTTCGGCTTGACGCTGGTCACCTTCATTTCAACAAGTTCCCGCTTGCGCGGCATCATGAGCGCCCTTGCCGGCCTAATCTTAAGTACGGTCGGGCTAGATGTTGTTTCGGGCCAACAGCGCTTCACCTACGAGATCCCCTATCTGCTTGACGGCGTAAATCTGGTGATCCTGGCGATGGGGCTGTTCGGTGTAGGTGAAGTGCTGGCCGATGCTGCGCGGCGTACCGACGATGCCGTCGTCGCGCTGCCGGTACCGAGCCGGACCAGCGACCTGCTGCCGTCGCGAGAGGATTGGCGGCTCAGCGGCTGGCCAATTGCGCGCGGCACGGTGCTCGGCTTCGTGCTTGGCCTCCTGCCAGGCGGCGGCGCAATGATCGCCTCGTTCGCATCGTATGTGGCGGAGAAAAAATTGTCCCGCACACCGGAGCGCTTCGGGCGTGGTGCGATCGAGGGAGTGGCCGGGCCGGAAGCGGCCAACAACGCGGCGGCGCAAACATCTTTCATACCGCTGCTCAATCTGGGCATACCGACCGGCGCGGTGATGGGGGTTGTGCTGGGCGCACTGATGATTCATGGGGTCAACCCTGGACCGCAGCTGTATATCGAAAAGCCAGAGCTGTTCTGGGGCGTGGTCGCCAGCATGGTGATCGGCAATCTGATGCTGGTAGTGCTCAATGTGCCGCTGATCGGCATTTTCGTGCGCCTGCTGCGGGTTCCGGCTGGTCTGCTTTCACCGCTGATACTTCTGGTCTGTATTGTTGGCGCCTTCAGCATCAACAACAATGTGCTGGACGTGCTGGTGATGTTCGCCGCCGGGCTTGTCGGCCTGCTGATGAAGAAGGCAGTCATCGATCCGGCCCCGCTGATGGTTGCCTTTGTTCTCGGTACCATGTTCGAGTCTTCGCTGCATCAATCGTTGGCGATCGGCTACGGCAGCGCCTGGGTGTTCCTAGAACGTCCGATCTCGGCTACTCTGCTTGGTGCCTCGGTCTTGGTGATTGCCGTCTCACTGATCGCGCCGCTGCTGGTGCGCCGGTTGATTGATGCACCCGGCCCCAATTGACCAACACTGTCGCGCCGACAAATCTTCGATTCCTCTTTGGAAGAACCCATGCAAAGTACAACTAAAACCGCTCTCAAAGCCTGGACCGCAGACCAAGCCCGTCAGGACGTATCCTGGATTCAACATCTGAGCGCTGCCGAAGCTGAGGGCTTTGACCTGGCCCTGCAACACGCTAGGGACATGAACAAACCAATGCTCGCGATGGCGCAGGCCGACTTTCCGCTGACGGATGCCTCGCGCAGTGCGCTGGCGCGCGCCATTGCCACCACGCAAACCGGTTTCGGCATGTGCCTCGTAAAGGGCTTTCCGGTGGACCGTTGGAGTGAAGCTGATACCCGGCTGGCCTATTGGGGCATGAGCCTTTACATGGGGGTGGGGCGTACACAAAACCGCGCCAGCCAGGTGATGAACGATGTGCGCGACGAGGGCGGTGACTACAAGGTCAAGGGTGGGCGCGGTTACAACACCAACGCCGGTCTGGACTTTCACCAGGACTCTTGCGACGTGGTGGGCCTGATGTGCCGTCGTACCGCCAAAAGTGGCGGCACTAGCATGGTGATCAGCTCTATGGCCTTGCGCAACGAGGTGCAGCGCTTGCGACCGGACCTGATGGCGGTGTTGCAGCAGCCGTTTTTTCACAGTTACCAGGGCACGCAAGACCCGTCTCAGCCGCCGTTTTACCGCTGCCCTATTTTTGGCAATCACCCAGAATTTTTTGTGGCGCGCTCCAACCGCAAAAATACCGATGCAGCGCAGCGCGATTTCCCCGAGGTGCCGCGTCTGAGCGCCTTGCAAACCCAGGCGCTGGACCTGTTTGACCAGCTGATGCCAAGCCCCTTGCTGTGCTACTCGATGGAGCTTGAGCGTGGTGACCTGCAACTGCTCAACAGCTACGTCACGCTGCATTCGCGCACGCCCTTTGAGGACTTTGAGCAAGCGGACGAAAAACGCCACCTGCTGCGCTTGTGGCTGTCGATTCCCTCTTCACAGCCCTTGCCGGCGGCTTTTGAAGAATATTTTGGCGATGTGCGTGCCGGCGCTGTGCGCGGCGGTGTACGCGGCAGCGCTATCACCCCGGAGTTTGTGGCCTATGAGCGGCGACAAGCCGCGGTGATGGGTATGCCTTTGAAGGCCTGGGCAGACAACAGCGCCAAGGTTTAAAGGCGCAAAAACCGGCATGGCCCTTGAAGTAGTTTATTTATACGGAGGCTCGCGGCTTGAAATCACTCGGACACTTTGATGTCGCAGTTGTAGGCGGTGGCGTAATGGGCTGTGCTACCGCGCTGCCACTGGCGCGCGCCGGGATGAAGGTCGCAGTATTCGACCGGCGTGGCCTCGGACTGGAAGCATCGGGCCGAAATGCGGGCTCACTCTCTCCGATGATCAAGAGGGCGGAAGTGGTGGCGCACGCGATGCGCGGTTATCACATGTGGATGTCCAGTCGCGAATGGCTTGGCGCGGACATCGGGGCCCATACGCAACCAGGCATGCTGGTTGCCTACACAGACGCCGAAGCCGAGGCGCTAGCGACCATGGTCGACGCACGCCGCGCCAGTGGCGCGCCGATTGAACTGATGGCGGCAGCCACTGCCATGGTGCGCGAACCGGCGCTGACCTCCGCGGTTAAGCTCGCCGCATGGTCGGAGCTCGACGGCCACGGCGAAAGCAATCGCACCGGGCAGGTGTTCAATTTCGCCTTGCGTAAGGCCGGTGCTAGCGTATTCGCGCGCTGTGAGGTAGAGCGCGTGTCTAGTATTGGGGCTGGCTACGAAGTGCACACCGCGCAAGGCATCGCCACGGCATCGCGCATCGTCCTGGCCGGCGGCGCGTGGCTGGAACAGATGGCGGCCTGGCTTGGATTTTCGCTTCCGGTGCAGTTCAAGGTGAACCAGATGATCGTGACCGAGCGCGCGCAGCCTGTCATCCGTACTGTCCTCGGCGTGCAGAACGGCTTACTCACGCTAAAGCAGGCGTCCAACGGAACCATTGTCATCGGCGGCGGCTGGCAAGGCCACGGCGATCTTGTCAATGGGGCCTACCAGGTCGAACCGGAGGCGTTGGTGCGCAACCTTCAACTGGCCCGCTACGTAGTTCCCGCGGTTGGCGCGTTGCGCGTCGCCCGGGTCTGGTTAGGGCTTGAGGCTTTGCTTCCTGATTACTTACCCGCGCTAGGGGCCGTACCGGGAACGACCAACGCGTTTGTGATAGGTTGTTGTCGAGGTGGATGG
Organism: Polaromonas sp. YR568; assembly: GCA_945871335.1. The sequence continues at coordinate 10,288 of CAMBWM010000044.1, forward strand.
GCCATCGGTCCCTGTCTGGGGGCACTGCTGGCTGACCTGATGCTCGGGCGGGAGCCGGAGTTGCCTTTGTTCGACCCCGGGCGCACCATCACCGGGCTGCCGTTCGCAGCTGCCGGGTCGCAGGCGAAGGGAATGTGAAATGAGCTCGAGAACAATTGCAGGCCGGATCAGCGGTAAATTTCGTCGCGGCGCCCCGCTAACGTTTATCTTTGAAGACAATACTGTGAATGCATTCGCGGGTGAATCGGTGGCGGCAGCCCTTATCGCCTCTGGCTTGCGCGCGACACGCGACAGTCCAAGCGGTTTGCCACGCGGTCCTTTCTGCTTCATCGGATCCTGCCAGGAGTGTGCTGTACGGATTAATGGCCGCAAGGTGCTAGCGTGCAAGGTCCTGGTGGCGCCGGGTCTGGTAGTGTCCGCGGACAAGGTGCAGCCATGACCGCTCGCGCGCACTTGACATGCGATCTGATTGTGATCGGCGCCGGCCCGGCCGGTGCGCGTGCCGCGATTGCTGCCGCTCGTTGCGGGCTGGCAACCATGCTTATCGATGATGCGTATGCCGCTGGCGGGCAGATTTACCGGGCGCCGCCGCAGGCTTGGAGGTTGGAGGAAGGGGCAAACGCGGGTCAGGATTTCGCCGCTGGCGCCGCCTTGCGTGCCGAGCTGGAGGTTTCGGGTGTTACGCACCTGCATGGCCATTCGGTCTGGTCGGTGACACCGGGTTTTGAGGTGCGCACGATCGCCGTCGATGGAGAGTACTGCATGCTCGCGCCGCGGCTCATTGTGGCCACCGGTGTTACCGAACGCGTGATCCCGTTTCCCGGTTGGACCACACCCGGAGTCAGTGGCTTGGCGGCGGCCACCCATCTGCTGAAATCCCAGCAGATTCTGCCTGGTGCGCGTACCCTGGTGGCTGGGTCTGGCCCATTGCTTTACGCGGTTGCCGCAGCCATTATTTCCGGTGGCGGCAAGGTAGTGGCGATCGCCGATCTCTGCAGGCGCGCCGATTGGATGGCGGCGCTTCCGGCGCTCGTCGGTGCTCCTGCGCTGCTGGGCCGCGGCCTTGCATGGCATGCGCGTCTGGCGTTGGCGCGGGTGCCGGTTTACTACCGTCATCATGTGTACCAAGTCGAAGGCGGGGTGACGGTCAAAAACGCCGAGCTTGGTGTGGTGGCAGCAGACGGCACGCCCATGCGCGCCGCGCCGACAGTGCGTGTATCCGTCGACGCGGTGGTCGTCGGGCACGGTCTGGTGCCGTCGACGGACATTACGCGACTGCTGCGCGCCCGCCATGGCTTTGACGCAGGCCGCGGGGGCTGGGTGGTGCAATGCGACCCCCATGGACGTACCTCGTTGGCTGGCCTTTATGCTGCAGGCGACTGCACCGGCGTCGCTGGTGCGCAAGCGGCCGCGCTCGCCGGAACCATCGCTGGGCTCGCCGCGGCCGCCGACGCTGGGCGCCTTGAGGCAGCGGATTTTCACGCACAGGCGGCGCCCTTGTTGCGGGCTTATGCGCGCGCAGACCGCGTCGGCGCACGCATGAGCCGCTTAATGGCACCGCGCTCCGGCTTGCTAGATGCCATGACCGCCGACACCATCGTGTGTCGCTGTGAAGATGTCACGCGTGGCGCCCTCGACACTGCAATTGCCGCCGGTGCGGGAGATTGCAATGAGCTCAAGGCCTGGACGCGCTGCGGCATGGGGCCTTGCCAGGGCCGCACCTGCGGCGAGGCCGTGGCCGAACTGGTGGCGCGCCATCTTGGCGGCCGCGAGCGCGCCGGGCACTGGACGGCGCGTGTGCCCTTGCGCCCCCTGCCGATCGAGCAACTGGCGCCAGACTGCCCTTACGAAGAAATCTGGAACTCGCCCCCAGGCAAGATCGCCACGGCCATCCTGCCGTCCGAGAATACCCGCCACATGCGCACCGACGTGCCCTCCGGAAGCGACTTAACGCGCTAGCGGCATGCGAAGGTCAGCCGCGGCGTGACGGTGCGAGGTGGCTGCCGGTGTAGGTACGATCAGGGCGGAAGGCGTCAAGATCGATCGTTGGCGCGACGCCGCTGGCGAGCTGGCTGACCAGTTGACCGGTGATGGCCGCCCAGGTCAGGCCTAGGTGTCCATGGCCGAAAGCGAACAGGGTGTTGCGAAAGCGAGGTGATCGACCGATCACTGGTAGCGAGTCCGGTGTCGACGGACGGGCGCCAACCCAGCTGCTGCTGCCTGCGACATTCAGCCCGCGCACCACGTTGATAGCTTTTTCGAAAATGTGCAGCGGACGGTCGTGGCGTGGAGGCGCATCGATGGCGGCGAACTCCGACATTGTTGACAGGCGCAGGCCGTGCTCCATGGGCGATATGGCGATATGCTGGTCATTTGAAACCAGCGGAATGCGTAACTCCGTGCCCGGAGGCGTGATCATGATGTGGTAGCCGCGCTCCGTTTCCAGCGC
>CAMBWM010000045.1 GCA_945871335.1 Polaromonas sp. YR568
CGAATGATTTTGAAAACAAATGGAAAAGACGGCAAATCAAAGACCAGCATCACCATGCCTTTGATGCCTGGCGCAATGCGAAAGCGGTCGGTACTGTGGCGCAGATGGTGCAGCAGATCGCGGTAAAAGCTGTTTTTCCCCTGCTTTTGCAAACCCAGCGCACTGTAGATTTCCGCTCTGGGTTTTCGGGGCATCAGGGTGCGCAAAAATTGGACATAGGCGCTAGGGATTTGCATGTCCACCATGAAATAAGCCCGTGCGTAGCTGAACAAAGTTAGCAAGTCGTCTTCGGTGTGCAGGACCGTGTCGACCGCAAGCTGCCCGGAAGCCGTATGCAGCAAAGGCAAGGCAATGGGGGTCACCTTATAACCATTGATGACCTTGCCGACAACGTAAGCCCCCTTGTTTCTGTAAAACAAATTAGAAAGAATTTGAATTTGGAAGTTGGCTCTGGGAACAAATGGCATGCCCAAAACGCTTTGTAAGAGTTCGGCAACATCAAGGGCATCACGCTCTAAGTCTTCGAACCTGAGGTCCAGCTTGAAGTCGCTCAATAGTTGCGCCCAGGTCTGATGCCAACCGGGGAAATTTGGGTAATAAACGCGGTAGGCACCGGGTCCAGTGCCGTCCTCAAGTTCGAGATATTCAGTCGAAACCGCTGGCCGAACAAAAATGAAGTCGTTGTGGAAGTAGCTGCGATGCAGGATCTTGGTGGTCACAGAATTAAAAAATGTCTCTGCCAACTCAGGTTGTTGATGCTCCACCAACAGGCCCACATAGAGCCGCTTGATATCTCGCCATATTTCTACCGGCAAACTCGACACCGCAAAATCTGTTTCTAAGCGTTGGGTGGCTTCGCCTACACGTTTGTCATAGAACTCTATGCGGTCTCGCATAGCTCGCCGTTGCCCATGCCAATCACCCGTCTCAAAGCGGTGTTTTGCTGCGCGATTGGTCTGGCTGAACATGTTGTAGTGCCGATCGAAGCCCTCCAACATGGCGCGCGCAATGCCCAGGGCCAGGTTGTCCGGAGAAGTTATCGATGTCATTGCCATGGCTTTAGCGTGTATTTGATCGGAGTTTAGACGGGGTCTACCAGCAAAAGTTTGCCGGATTGGCGAGAAATTACCCATGCAAAGGGCTGGTATATTGGAAATTCCTTATATAAATTTAATTTATTTAACACCATGAAGCTCACAGACTTGCTCAATGCCGGCGCCGATGGAGACATCGCCATCTCTGCTCCCTCCAGAGACTCTCTGAACTTTCTCGGTTTGCGGCACTTGGTCGCCAGCACAGCAAAGACTCTCAACGATGCGGGTATTGGTCGCAACGACAGAGTCGCCATCGTGCTGCCCAATGGCCCTGAAATGGCCTCATGTTATCTGGCATGCGCCTGTTCAGTGACCAGTGCCCCGCTGAATCCGGCTTACCGTGTTGACGAGTTCGAGTTCTACTTGGATGACCTGCAAGCCCGTGCGCTCATTATTGAAAAAGGCAGCAACTCACCGGCTTTGGCAGCTGCTCAAAAATTAGGCATACGAACCATAGAACTGAGCGTGCCTGAAGGCGCTTGTGCTGGCCAGTTCACGCTGGCTGCTGGCGAACCCGCTCATTGCGATCATGGTGGCAATGCGTCTGCCAGCGACGTCGCCATGATTTTGCACACCTCGGGAACCACCTCCAAGCCCAAACGCGTGCCGCTCACGGTAGACAATTTATGCGCATCGGCCAAACACATCGCTGCCACCCTTCAGTTCAAACCTCAAGATGTTGGTCTGAACATCATGCCCTTGTTTCATATTCATGGCTTGATCGCGGGACTGTTGGCACCCCTTTCTGCGGGTTCTAGCGTTTTTTGTACCCCGGGTTTCAACGCCCTGCGCTTCTTCAAATGGATGGATGAGGCCAAACCCACTTGGTACACGGCTGTGCCTACGATGCACTTGGCTATCGCCACACGCGCCAAGCACAATGTGCAGACCATCGCCAGGCACCCCTTGCGTTTCATACGCTCATCGTCATCGTCCATTCCGCCGCAACTCATTGATCAGATCGAGCGATTGTTCAACGCGCCATTGGTGGAGTCTTACGGTATGACCGAAGCGTGTCACCAAATGGCGGCCAACCCACTGCCGCCTTCCAAGCGAAAGCCTGGAACCGTCGGTCAGGCCGCTGGACCGGAAATCCGCATTCTTGGCGAAGATGGCAGCTTCTTAGCCGCTGGAGAAATCGGCGAGATTGTCATTCGCGGCCCCAATGTCACCCCAGGTTATGAAAATAATGACAAGGCCAATGCGGATGCCTTTGTCGACGGCTGGTTTCGCACCGGAGATCAAGGTATGTTGGATGATGAAGGCTACCTCAGCATCACTGGACGCTTGAAGGAAATCATCAACCGCGGCGGCGAGAAGATCAGCCCCAGGGAAATTGATGAAATTTTGCTAGACCATGTGTCTGTCGCCCAGGTGGTGGTCTTTGGTGCGCCACACAAGCGCTTGGGCGAAGAAGTGGCGGCCATGGTGGTCTTGCATGAGGGTCACGAGTGTTCTGAGCGCGAACTTCAGCTCTTTGTATCGGCCCGTGTGGCTGCTTTCAAGGTCCCCAAGAAAGTTTTGTTTGTAGAGGAATTGCCCAAGGGCTCTACCGGGAAACTACAACGCATTGGATTAGCGCAGCGCATTGGCCTTGGTTTTGGCTCGTTTGTACAGGGCGAGTTCTAAGTCATGAAGTACACCATCGTCGGCGCTGGCGCCATTGGCGGTTACTTGGGCGCCAAACTGGCACTGGCCGGGGAAGACGTCACCTTCATTGCCCGCAACCGTAACCTTGAGGCCATCAACGCCCGTGGAATGACACTGCATTTGCCAGATGGCAGTACGCAGCAAGCCAACAATGTTCGCGCTGTGCAGGACACAGCTGAGGCAGGCCCACAGGACGTGGTGTTGCTCACCACCAAAGCGCATCAGCTGCTCGACTTGGTGCCTGGCATGCAAGCACTCTTTGGCCCAGAGACCATGGTGGTCAGCATGGTGAACGGCATTCCCTGGTGGTACTTCCAGAAGCTCGGCGGCGCCTACGACGCTCGCCAGTTACGCAGCGTCGACCCTGACGGTGCACTGGGCGCTGGCATCGAGGTCAAGCGCATCATCGGTGGCATCGTCTACCCAGCTGCCGAATTGTTAGAGCCCGGCGTGGTGAAGGTCATTGAAGGCAACCGCTTCACACTGGGTGAGTTGGACAACCAACGCAGCCCACGAATTGAGGCGCTGAGCAAGTCCATGATGGCCGCAGGCTTTAAAGCACCCGTCTCGCGCGACATCCGCTCAGAAATTTGGGTCAAGCTCTGGGGCAACCTCACCTTTAACCCTGTGAGTGCGCTCAGCCACGCCACGCTAGAAGACATTTGCACTTACCCGCTCACGCGGGAATTGGCTCAGCGCATGATGGAAGAAGCTCAGCGCGTCGGTGAAAAGCTGTGCGTGACATTCAAAGTGACCGTTGACCAACGCATTGCCGGCGCCCAAGCGGTGGGTGCGCACAAGACATCCATGCTGCAAGACGTGGAGCAGGGTCGCGCCTTGGAGTTGGAAGCGCTTTTGGGCAGCGTCGTGGAATTGGCGCGCATCACCGATTCCCCGACCCCGACCCTGGACGCCATCTACGCAGTCACATCCTTGTTGTCTCACACCTTGACGCAGCAAGCTGGCAAGCTGGCGCTTCAAAAAGCCTGAAACGCTCAACCAGTGGCGCAGTGCAGATTTCAGCCGTAGCGGTTGCTGAGCAAACCCAGGCCGTCTATTTCTATCTCCACTTCGGTGCCCGCGCATGGGCGTATGGTGGCCCCGAGCTTAATTTCGTGACGCTTAACGCAATTTATGCTGCAAAAACCTGCGCTTTAATCTGAGCACTGCAGCTTATTCTGGACTCCAAATTCTCGTGAAACTGAGCCATGGTCATCAATTGGGGCTCACGGTTAGGATCAATGAAGATTTTTGCCAATAATGGAGAAACGAATCTTTGAACACAGCCAATCAATAACAGACACCACCAAAAGGATCATCAAAATGATAAATGAAACATTTTGAAATTCAAGTATCCTAATTTGCTCTGACAATATCAACCCAATGCCGCCGGCTCCAACAATACCAATAATGGTGGCACTGCGTGTATTTGACTCAAAATAATATAAAACTTGACTTAGAAAAACAGGTAAAACTTGGGGAATAATGGCAAAACGAATTTGATGAAGGCTGTTCCCGCCTGTTGAAGCTATTCCATCAACAGGCTTTCGATCAGCTGCTTCAATGGCCTCAGAAAATAATTTACCGAAAGAACCAATATCCGCACAAACTATAGCAAGTAAACCTGCAAAAGGTCCAAGCCCAACAACATTGATCCATATGAGCGCCCAAATGAGAATATCTACACCACGAATAGTGTCAAAGGATCTACGGGCAAGGAAATGGACTATGCGATTAATTGTTGTATTTCTAGCAGCCAGCACTGCTAAGGGTAAAGCAATAATTGCCGCCAACAAGGTACCCAGGAATGCGATGGCAACCGTCTCACCCATTGCTTTGAGGTAGGTGTAAAAAGTGGACCAGGAACCAGCGCTTGGGGGAAACATCAAACGAACAACGTCCAGCAATCCTGTGAAGCCGTTGAATAACCGCAAGAAACTGAAATCCAACTTGACTAAGCTGACAGCAAATAAAACCAAGAAAAAGAAAGCCACAGATATTGTTACAACACCATGACGAGTAATTTTTTTAAAGTACTGAGGAAATTTATTTCGAATAGCCAATGCATTCATTTGTAAACCTCTGTACCGATTAACGAATGACGTAATTTTTCGGTTAATCCATCAATAATCATCACAGTTAATATGATAAGAATCAATAAGGCGCTTACATCCGAATAATAAAATTTACGAATGGCTGAAATGAGAGTTTCACCAATACCCCCAGCCCCAACGAAACCCAGGACTGCAGCTCCACGAACATTAATCTCAAAGCGAAGCAAGCTATAACTTGCAAAATTTGACAAAACTTGAGGTATTACGGCAAACCGAATTTTTTCTAGCCAGTTGCCGCCTGTTGCAATGACACCTTGTACTGGCTTCATGTCAACGTTTTCAACTACCTCAGCAAACAATTTACCTAGCGCCCCCATGGTATGGATGGCGATGGCCAGTACGCCTGCAACAGGACCCAAGCCAAAAGCAAATACAAAAATTAACGCAAAAACAATTTCCGGAACTGTTCGAGAAAACTCCATGAACCTTCTAGTCACGAACACCAGATACGCACTTCGAGTCATGTTTTTGCTGGCCATAAAGCACAGCAGCACAGCACCCAGGGCACCCAGCACAGTACCAACATAAGCCATCATCAGGGTTTCAAGTAGCAACCATAGCCACTTGTTTAAGCCCCAGAACCATTCAAAAGGGTCACGAATCGCAGCAAGACCAGAGTCGAGATAAAAAATTCTTCCGATATAACTGGTGAAATTACCAATATTTTCATAGAACTTAAACAAATCAACTTCAGCTCCCCATGCCGCCAAAAGTGATAACAAAACTACCACGACCACACCCATTACCAACTGCCAACGACGTTGCTGCGTGGCCAGTTGATAGGCGCCCAGTAAGGGGTTGTTCGCCAAAAATAATGGAGTGGTCATGGAAGTTAAGTGCTATGCGGGCAGAATTTACTTCTTACGCAACTGGTCAACAAAGGCGTTCATGGCAACCACTGGCTCAAACTCTTTGTGGGTAACTGTCACAAATGGGTCGTTTTTGCCGTCGGACAATTTGTCAAAAGCGGCTTTATTCTTGGTATGGGCCTGCAAGAAAGCTTGTGAAATTTTGGCTTTCAGATCGGCTGGAAGGCTGTCCAAGTAGGCCACTGGTGAGGCGGGAATCAAGTCAGATTTAAAGATGATTCGGAAGTCCTCTTTCTTGACCATACCCTTGGTCACCATGCGCATCAGTTCTGAGTCTTCTTCGCTATTCCACCAGTTTGCGGCCACATCTACCGTGCCCTGCTGGAGCGCCATCACCGCATTGACATGGCTGCCGGTGTAAACAACTTTGCCGAAATAGGTATCAGGGTTGATACTCATTTTGTCTAACGCAAAGCGTGGAACCACATTACCCGATGTTGAGTTGGGATCTACCAGGCCAAAATTCTTGCCCTTCAAATCCGCAATTGTTTTGTATGTTGAATTGGCTTTTGTATAAAACACCGCGTAGTAACCACGAACGCCGCCCTTGGCAGTCTCGGTTACAAAGGGTGTGATTTTTGCGCCTGTCATACGCGCGCGCGCATATGATGTAGGGCCGTAATAGCCAATGTGAATCTGGCCAGCACGTTGACCTTCGATCACGGCGGCATAGTCAGAGGCCACACGCAGTGTGACTTTGAGACCGGTCTCTTTAGAGAGGTATTCCAAGAAGTCCTTGTAACGCTCTCCCACCATACCTGCGTTTTCAGCAGGTACAACAGCAAAAATCAATTCCGTTGGGGCTGTCTGGGCTTGTGCGCCAGCAGAAATAGCAGACACGACGGCAAGAGCCATCAAATGACGACGATTAAACATAAAAAAACTCCTTGAGGGATGATGAAAATGCCAAAGTAATTGGCTGGGAGGGGAACTCAGCTATGCAGCTTCAAGTACTGAATCAGCAACTTCACTGACCATAGAAGCCTCAACGCCGTAGAGCTTGCTAACAAACGAGTCCGTCAGTTGAGCCGGCTTTCCATCAAAGACCACTTCGCCAGCGGTGAGTCCCACCAAGCGGTCGCAGTATTGACGGGCTATGTCCAATGAATGCAGGTTGCAGAGCACAGTGATGCCGAATTCCTCATTGATGGTTTTGAGGGCATCCATAACTGCTTTGGAGTTACGGGGGTCAAGTGATGCGATGGGCTCGTCTGCCAAAATAATATTAGGCTCTTGGATCAAAGCGCGGCAAATGGCCACGCGCTGCTGTTGCCCACCTGACAGTTGATCGCAACGTTTGGACGCAAACTCTGCCATGTCAAAACGCTGCAAAGCAGATAGGGCTCGAATCTTGTCATCGTCTGACCAAATTTGCAGCAGCGAGCGCCAAGAAGGAACTGTGGTCAATCGCCCCATCAACACATTGGTCAGCACATCAAGTCGACCAATCAAATTGAATTGCTGAAACACCATTGCGCAGTTACGGCGCCACTCACGCAATTGTTGACCCTTCAGGTCAGACACCACCACAGAATCCATTTGTATAGTGCCAGAGGTGGGGTCTTCCAGGCGGTTGATCATGCGCAGCAAGGTAGATTTTCCTGCACCAGATCGTCCAATCACTCCCACAAAACTACCCGGCTTGACAGTCAAGCTGATACCGTTGACCGCATTTGTGGACCCGTAGCTTTTAACCAGATGAGAAATTTTCAGCATAAAAATCCTTGTAATTTTTTATGCTATTTGGAAAATGTGGCAAAGGCATGACTATTGAAAGAAGATTTCAAGACAGCAATAAGACCGGCTCACAAACCCAACTGAAGGCCTCAACGGCCATTCATTCACTACGCTGAGGTCAACAAAGCGAAGTACGCTTTTCGCAATCCCTCTAGAACATTTAGCATTAAAGAAGTTTGAGCCCGTTTGTGTTTACGCCGTTCTTTGAAGGCATGTTCTTGGAACTGCAGCAAATGGCGTTTGTGATTTTGATGATCTTGCTTACCGTTTCAGTGATCGATTATTTTTGCTCAAAAATTCGATTTGCCATCATTGGTAAAAGCGCGCTTTAAGCCCGGGAAAGGGGGCCGGAATGCCTCCACATAAGCTTCTTGCTCGAGGTTTTCAATCGCGCCATTGCGGTACTGACGGACCCACGCAATCGCCTCCTCGCTGCGCCATCCCCATGCTTTGAACAGCGTAGCCACCATGGTGCCTGTTCTGCCCTTACCGTGAGCGCAATGGACCAAAATCGGTCCTGACTGAAGCGTCGCGGTGAGCTCAGGCATCAAGTCGCGCCATTGCGCAGTGACCGTCAATGTGGGCACACCAAAGTCCTCTACCGGAAGTTGGTGCCACCCGATGTCATGCAAACCCAAATGGTGCGACAAATTTTTAGCGCCCATGCGCTCTAGCTCATCTGTTGCCAGCAAGCTGATGACGGTGCGGATGCCATGACGACGAAGGCATTCGATATCGGCAAGCAAAACCTCTTCTTGTGATGTCAGGCCCAAACGCCAGCCAGGGCACGAAGACATGCCTATCTTGCCAGGCCAGGGGGTGGGCGCAAAGTCAATAGGGATTTCTGAATAGTTCACCCTAGCTTTATAACTTTTGCGTGCTACGCCGATATGACAGTCCGCCAAGGTTGTGGCGACTGCCGAAGTTTCGCCCGAACTTTAAGGGGCTTCAGCGCCCTTATTGTCAAATTTTTCGTAGAACTGCCGCATTTCTTCCACAGACATGCGTTTGGCGGGTTCGTTGGAACGCGAAGCGCGTTCGAACTCAAAGCGGGCATCCTCACGCAACTGGCCGGGCTTCAGGCCATCGAGCATATCGCCCCCTCCTTGGCTGCCGTTTTGCGCCGGAACGCTTTGCGCGGCTTTGAAAAGATGCTCTTTGTTTAAGCGGTATGACCGCATCAAAATGGCAATTTCTTTGAGGCCTTTGGCCACTTCAGCCTCACGCGCCTTGGTGCGCGCCAATGCCTGCTCTTTCTTCAAAAGGGCATCTTGGGCTAAAGCCTCGGCGATTTTCGCGTCCAAGGCATCTTTCAAAATTTGTAATTCAGCAATAGATGGCATGGTGTGCTCTGATGGAGTGGATATTGCAGATAATTCGTTTAGCTGAAATGATCCTAACGAATAGATATCCTGAGAACACCATGAATCCCCATGAATCCTCAGCGTTCCTCTCATTTTTGAGCTGTTGCAGGTGATAAATTGCAATCCACCGGCAAATAACACCCGCTCCGGGTCGTTTTAAAGCTGCCAAAAAGCCCGTTTGGGTTGAAGAAATTCATGCGCCCAATTTTGTTTTTACTGTTTTCAGTGATTTTTCTGTTGCCTGCACAGTCAGCGCAGCCGGCGCAGCTCAGCGGCTTCATATCGAAGGCTTACCTCAAGGACACATCAGGAAACGCAGGCATTGAAAGTCTTGCGGCGGCAGACTTCAAGCCGTATGCAGGCAACTTTCAAATGTTTTTTGAGAACCATCCCCTGTGGTTGCGTTTGACGCCGCAGCCCGTCCCTGCAGGAGCGGTTGGTGCACCAGACACCGTGGGCCCGTTGGTGCTGCGTGTGGGCCCCCATTCGGTAGACAGCATCGAGCTGTATGAACGTGTGGCAGGTCAATGGGTTCGGCAAATCGCTGGCGACAAGCACCCGAAGACCCAGAGCATCTGCCCTGACGATTACCACTGCTTTGCGCTTCACCCCGGGCGAGCCTCGGAAGAGCCCATTTATTTACGTATTCAAACGAACGGTCTGACCGCCATACACACAGAACTGCTGCAAGGCGCCGCATTGATGGCGGCCGTGACCTCTCGCGTGACCGATCTGACTGTCTCGATGACGCTTGCCCTGTGCTTGCTCTTGATTGGCATTTTCCTGGCTTGGCACGGCAAAACTCCGCTCATGGTGGTTTATTGTTTGTTCCAGACTTCCGTCATTGTTTTTCTGGCCTCCAACAACGGCTACATCCAGCGACTACTGCCGATGGTCCCGCCGGAAGGGCATAGTTTTTTGGGCCAGGCTTCACTCATCGTGCGTTATTTTTTAATGGTCTTGGCTGGCTGGGTTGTGCTGGTTTATCACAAGCCTAATCGCAAGTACCACCTACTTTGCTTGGGCCTTGCCCTCATAAGCGCGGCCAGCATGATATTGCTTATCCTGGGCCAAACACAAAACGCACTCGTGTTGACCATGCTCTTGTTTTGCATTAACCCTGCGGTGCAGATATACGGTGTCATCAACTGCAGCGCATTTGACAAAGGCTGGCGTTACAGTATTTTGCTGGCCGCTTACGGCCTCGCCACCATCCTAGTTGTAGTCGGCACTGCCTCTTTGTTTGGCGTTGTGAAGAACCCGAACATTGAATCCAGGTTCATCACAGGCGGCGACTGGCGCCTCAACGGTTTGTTTGTGGGTGTGGTTTTTTTCTTGATTACGCTCAGCGAAGAAATCAGCCGTCGCAATGACAAGGCGCGTGAGCTTGAAGCACTGCGTGAAAGCGCTGTGAATGCGCGGACTAACGCAGAAAAGTTAAAGGACCGCAGCGCCCTCATCGACATGTTGACCCACGAGCTCAAAACTCCGCTGGGCACCATTCAATTTTCTTTGGCCACACTCAAACGTGCTGTTGCGGGTGATAGCGAATCGATACAACGCATTCAACGCATTGACTCGTCTGTCAAACGCATGGACGACATGATTGAGCATGTTGCCAATTCCAACAAAATTGAACGTTCAGAGCTGATGTTGCAGCGCGAACTGATGCCTGCCAGCGAGCTGATTCATGAATTCTTGGACGAGTATTCGTCTCAAGACCGGTTCGAACTTCGCATAGAGCCTGGCGCTGCTTTTTTGTCTGATCGCAAGATGCTTTCTTTGTTGCTTGAAAACCTGATCAGCAATGCCGTGAAATACAGCGTGGATTCCACGCCCATTTTGCTGACAGTGACTGGTCAACCGGCTGTCACCCAGGGTAAATCGCCAGCGGCCAGTTGGACCTGCTTTGAAATATGCAATGAAGTCGCACCGGACAAGGTGCCCGACGAGTCCCGACTTTTTGAGCGCTACTACCGCCACCCGGAGGTACAAAATCAACCGGGCATGGGCATCGGTTTGAGCCTGGTTTTATCAGCCGCCCAAAAAATTGGCGCTGTGGTGGACTACAAGCGAGCAGATCAACAGATTACTTTTACTGTCAGGGTTACAAATTGAGCAAGCTGAAATCCTCGCCGTTAAAAACCGGCTCTTCCCCGCTGGTCGTCGCCCTGGTCGAAGACGATCGTCTGCTGCGCGAAGAGATTGTTGTTCACTTGCAAGCCAATGGTTTTCTCGTTCATGCCGTCAACAGTGCAGCTGCGCTGGACGATGTGATGGCACGCGAGGCGATTGACTTGTACGTTCTCGACCTGAACCTGCCTGGCGAAAACGGCTTGAGTCTAAGCCGGCGCATCCGTCAAAGTCTACCGGCAGCGGGCATTGTGATCATGACGGCTAGGGTGGCCTTGCAAGATCGCATCTCCGGTTACCAGGAGGGCGGCGCAGACATCTACCTGACGAAGCCGACCGTGCCGGATGAGCTGGTGTTGATACTGATGAGCCTGGCTCGCCGCATCAAAAAAATTGCGGGCACCGATGAATGGTCGCTGCGTTTACGCGACCGTACCTTGTTGGGTCCGCAACCCGGACAAAAGCTGCGCTTAACCCACCGCGAAAAAACACTGTTGCTGGCCTTGATCCAAGCCAAAGGCCGGGCATTGAGCTCTGGCGTTCTGTGCGACCTTTATGCCGACGACGATTCTGAACAGTCCATCAGCAAGCACGCCCTCGAAGAGATGGTGGCCCGATTGCGAAAGAAGTTCAAAGAAGTGCAGACCGAGGGAGAAGAGGCGGCCATCAAGTCCGTCTGGGGCCAAGGCTATGAGTTGTGCCTGCCGATCAACCTGGCTTGAGCCACATCCATCCTCTCATTTCGGCACGCCGTGCTCAGACTCCAGCTGAAACGGCCATAACGGAATCTTTGCACACCACAAAGATGTGCCGGCGAAATTCAGTTTTTCAGTTGCGACCGGGCTGTCAGTCGGGACGCTGACGCAAGGTCCGGCTGAGTAGCGCCACCGGCAGCAAACCAACCAGCACCAGCGCCAGCGACGGCAAGGCGGCCTCGCCCAGGCGCTCGTCGCGCGCCAGCTGGTAGGCCACCACGGCCAGCGTGTCGCTGTTAAAAGGCCGCAGCACCAGCGTGGCGGGTAGCTCTTTCATCACATCGACAAACACCAGCAGACCGGCGGCTGCGACTGAGCGCTGCAAGAGCGGCCAGTGCACTCGGCTTAGCAGCCCGAAGCCGGTGGTGCCCAGCATGCGGGCGCTGTCATCCAGGCTGGCGGGAATGCGCGAATAACCGCTTTGCACCGATTGCAGAGCCACGGCACAAAAGCGCACCAGGTAAGCCCACACAATGCCCAGCGCGGTGGCTGTGACCCAGTAGCCCACACTGATTTGCGGTACGGCCGCCTGTAACCAGCCCACCGGCAACAAGAGGCCCACCACAATCACGGCGCCCGGCACGGCGTAACCCAGGCTGACGAGTTGCACCGCGGCACGGTTGAGCGCGTGGGGGCTATAGCGCAAGGCAAAAGCCAGCATCAATCCGATAGCGGTGGCCATGGCAGCCGTCAAACCGGCCAGCCAGATGCTGTTGAAAGACCACTGCACAAAAGAGCCCCAGGGCAGCGCATGCCAGTCAGCCCCCAGCGGGCGCAACATGAAAAGCACAGGCAGCACAAAACCCAGCGCGATGGGCAGCGCACACACCAGCCAGGCCGCCAGCGCCTGCTTGCCGCCCAGCTGCGTTGGCAAGGC
>CAMBWM010000046.1 GCA_945871335.1 Polaromonas sp. YR568
CTCGCGCTTGCAGTGCTCGCCGGCGGCTCGGCGCGCGCCGAATACCCGGAAAAATCGATCACCATGTTGGTACCCTACGGCGCCGGCGGCGGCACCGATCTGGCTGCGCGCATCCTCGCCACCGAGATGAGCAAGGTGCTCGGTCAGCGCGTGGTGGTGCGCAATGACGCTGGAGGCGGCGGCGCGGTGGCCCTCGGCGCTCTCTACACCGGCCGGCCTGATGGTTACACCATCGCTGTTGGCACGGCATCGAACACCTCGATCATCCCGCATGCGACGCCGGTGGCCTACGATCCCTTCAAGTTCACCTATATTGCTGGCTATTTCGGCTGGCCTTACATCGCGGTGGTCCATCCCTCGATTCCGGCCAAAACCATGCCCGAACTGGTGGCCTGGGCCAAGGCCAATCCCGGCAAGCTGGTAGCCGTGACCACCGGCGGCTTCAACCTGCACGAAGTCGGTATGGGTCTGCTGTCGGAGCGTGCCGGCGGCATCCAATACCGCACACTGCCCACGAACAGCGCCGCCGAGGGCACCTCGCGCGTGCTGGCCGGTGACGCCAATTTCGCCACCGGTTCACCTGTCACTTACATGCAACACGTCAAGGCCGGCTCACTGCGCGCGCTAGCCATAGTCTCTGACGTGTCAGATGCCAGCCTGGAGGCCCTTAAGCTGCCTCAAACGCGTGATCTGTATGGTTATGAACTCGTTAACACCACGGTAGTGATTGCACCACCGGGCATG
Organism: Polaromonas sp. YR568; assembly: GCA_945871335.1. Next base: position 745 of record CAMBWM010000046.1, read on the forward strand.
GACGAAGCGGTGCGCGCCAAACTTGAGGCGGCGGTGAAAAAGACGGTCGAAAATCCGGAGGTCATCAAAGCGCTGGCGGCACTTAACTTCCCGGTACAGTTTTCCAGTGGGCCTGAAGCGCTCAAAACTACACGCCGCATTTCGGCCCTTTATCAGCCCATAGTGGCGAAACTGCTGGCCAGCAAGACTGGCTCCAAATGAACTTGAGTGCCGTGCGCCTGCGCATGGTTTACCGGCTGTTTCTGCTCGTCATCACGGCAATTGCCCTTTTTGTCAGCTGGAGTGGCTGGCGCCTTAAATATTACGGCCCGCTCGGACCCGGGCCGGGATTTTTCCCGGTGTGGGTTGGTATCTTGCTTGCACTCGCCTGTATCTGTGCACTATTCAGCAGTCTGGCAGAAGGGCGTGACGAGGCAGGCATACCGTTTTTTGAAGATGCTGAAGGGGGGAAGTCCGTGCTGCTGGTGATCTTCGCCCTGCTGGCCTTGTGGCCCGGCTTAAAGTATTTGGGCTTTCGGCTGACCATGCTGGTCTTTGTCTGGGTCGTGCCACGGGTGTTTGGTGCGCGGCCCTTATGGCAGCGTGCAGCCATTGCGGTGTTGCTCAGTTTTGGCGTTGCTTTTGGCTTTGAACGTGGCCTGGGGGTTCAGTTGCCCGAGCCGGAACTCGAATTCCTGCAAGCCCTCGGCTTCTGAGGGCGACCATGGACATCCTCTCGGCATTCGGCGATGGTTTGTGGCTGGCGATGCAGCCAGCCAACCTGTTCGCCGCCCTGATCGGCTGCATCATTGGCACCCTGATCGGCGTGTTGCCTGGTGTCGGGCCGGTAGCAGGCGTGGCCATCCTGCTGCCGGTGACCTACAGCATGAATCCTGTGAGCGCGCTCATCATGCTCTGCTCGATTTACTACGGCACTATGTACGGCGGCACGATTACCAGCGTGCTCATGAATGTGCCGGGGGAAACGGCTTCGGTGGTCACGTGCATCGACGGTCACAAAATGGCCCGTCAGGGTCGGGGCGGCGCGGCGCTGGCGATCGCCGCCATCGGCTCGACTATTGGCGGCCTGGTTGCCACAGTGGCGGTGATGCTGGTCGCGGCGCCGCTCAGTAAACTCAGCCTGCTTTTTGGTCCGCCTGAATTTTTCGCGCTGGTCCTGGTCAGTTTTACCCTGCTCGTCGGTCTTGCCGGGGACTCGCTGCTCAAAGGCGCAATTGCCGCCCTGTTCGGGTTGCTACTGACCCTTCCGGGCATGGACCCGCTCTCCGGCGTGGGCCGCATGACTTTCGACAGTCCGCAGATGCTCAGTGGTTTTGGTTTCGTGCCAGTGCTCATGGGCCTATTCGGCATTTCCGAAATTCTGGTTAATGTTGAGAAAGGTCAGCGCGGTTTTGGTACGGTACCTATCAGTACGCTGTGGTTGACGCGCGAAGACTGGCGCGCCTCGGCCATGCCGATTGCGCGTGGTTCGGTGCTGGGGTTTCTGATTGGCGTTATCCCAGGCCTCGGCGCAGCAACATCATCGTTTCTATCCTACGCGCTGGAAAAAAAGCTGGCGCGTGATCCCTCGCGGTTTGGCGAAGGCGCCATTGAAGGTGTGGCCGGCCCTGAGACAGCCAACAATGCCAGCGCCAATGCTGCCCTGCTGCCACTGCTCTCGCTCGGCATACCCGGCTCGGCCACGGTGGCGGTCATCATGGCGGGCTTTCTAATTCATGGCATCACGCCCGGACCCTTCCTGTTCAAGGATCACCCCGACATCGTCTGGTCGCTGATTGCCAGCATGGTGACGGCTTCGGTCATCCTCTTGATCCTCAACCTGCCGCTGGTCGGCCTGTGGGTGCGCATCCTGAGGCTGCCGTATGCCGTGCTGTTCGCAATCATTCTGGTGTTTACCGTCATCGGTACTTACAGCGTTAGCGGCAGCATGTTCGATGTCGCTGTCATGCTGGTGTTCAGCGTGATTGGTTATGTCATGCGCAAGTTCGGTTTCCCGATGGCGCCGATTGCGCTCACGTTAGTGCTCGGACCGCAACTCGAAACTTCGCTCGGCCAGTCGCTGGTGTTATCCGAGGGCAGCCTGATGGTGTTTTTCAGAAGTCCAATCTCTACGGTACTGATGCTGGTGGCCATCGGCTTAGTATTGCATCTGGCATTGCGACCGGTCACCCGCAAGGGTTTACAGATGTTGCGCGGTCATGACTCGGAGGTTTGATTGATTCAGGACGGTTCTTCATTCGGCGCGCTAACTCCCCTTCTCGCGCCGCGTTCTGTTGCCATCATCGGCGCATCTGATCGTGAGGGCAATCTGGGCGGCACGGCGACCACTTTCCTGCGTAAGTTTGGTTATACCGGGTCGATCTGGCCGGTCAACAGTGGCAACAACACGGTCGCTGATCTGCCCTGTTACGCCAGTGTGGCAGATCTGCCTGGTGTACCTGATCTGGCCATTTTTGCAGTGCCTGCCAAAGCGGTCGCTGTGTTGCTGCGCGAGTGCGCTACTGCCGGCGTGCGCGCAGCGGTAGTCTGGGCCGGCGGCTTTGCCGAACAGGGCCCGGAGGGCCGCGCTATGCAGGCCGAACTGGAGACCATCTGCCGTGAAACGGGCATCCTGCTGTGCGGGCCGAATTGCATTGGCATCATCAATACCGGCATCGGCCTGACGGCTTCGTTCAGCTCGATGCTCCACGATCATGCGCGTCTGAGCCGCGGAGTGGTATCGATGATCAGTCAGAGCGGCGGTATCAGCGTGATGGCCCATTCGCGCGCGCAGTATCTCGGTCTGGGGTTTCGGGTCACGGTCAGCGTCGGTAACGAAGCGTCGCTGAGTGTGGCCGACTTCATCCGTGCTGTAGCCCAGGACGAGGGCACAAGAGTCATCGCGGTTTATACCGAAGGCCTGTCGAGCGCAGCCGAATTTATCGCTGCCCTGAGCACGGCACGCCATCACGGCAAACCGGTGGTCATTCTCAAGGGCGGCGCGAGTGCCGCGAGCAGCCGGGCTGCACTGGCCCACACCGGCAAACTGGCCGGTGAAGACCGCACCTACGAAGCGCTGTTCCGCGAATTCGGTGTTATCCGTGTTTACTCCACTGAGGAAATGCTTGACGTCTGCTTGCAGCTGGCATCCTTGCGCCCGGGGCAGCTGCCTACGGGCAACAAAGTGTTGATTTCCTCCTTCGGCGGCGGCAGTGGTGTGATCTGCACTGACCAGTCGGGCCGTGAGGGGTTGGCGGTACTGCCGCTTGATGAACAGGTGCAGGCGACGGTCAAGCCGCTACTCACGCCGCTCAGTTCAGCCCTGAACCCGATAGATTTCACGCCTGGCATGATGACCAACGCAAAACACCGTGCCAACATGCCGGCCGTACTGGCCATGCTCGGCGAGGCGCGCGGCATTGATGCCTGGCTGTTTTTGGCCGCCGGTTTTGATGCGCTTGCACCTGAACTCATCGAGATGTTTGACACACTGCGCAACAGCGTTGAAATACCGGTGTTGCTGACCTGGCAGTCGATGCCCGAGGGCACGCTTGAGGCACTGGCTGCGCGCGGCATTTACACCTTCACTGAACATGCGCGTGCAGCTCGCACGCTCGGGCATTTGGTGCGTCATGCCGCTGACCTGCGCCACCGTATCCGCAAGATCGACTTGGCGCCGGGCAACTTTCCATGGAATGACTTTGTACCTGCCGGAACTGCCAGCGCCGTGGTGTCCGAGGATGTAGTTGCCGGCCTGCTCGAAGCTGCTGGCCTGCCGGTGGCGCGAGGCCGAATTGCTCGCAACGCGGAGCAGGCGGCGAGTCTGGCCGCCGAGGTGGGTTTTCCGGTTGCCATGAAGGGCATTTCCCCTGCCATCACGCACCGCGCTGCAGCAGGTCTAGTGGCACTCAACATTGAGCACGCCGATGCCGTTCTACGCACCGATTCTCTTTTACGGGAGCGCGCCCTGGCCCGCGGCGTCACACTCGATGGCGTCTGGGTGCAACACATGTTTGCCGGCCAGTATGAACTGCTCGTGACGGCGTTCCGCGACCGCGAATTTGGCGTTATGGTGGGCGTCGGCATGGGCGGCGGACTGACTGAGATCATCGACGATGTCGTTTTTGCGCGGGCGCCGCTCAACGCCGATGGCGCCGAAGACCTCATCGGCAGGTTGCGCACCACGCGTCGCCTGCCCGATTTTTTCAGCGCCACACAACTCGCACTCGCCGCCGATTTCATCGCACGATTTTCTGCCCTGGTGGCCAGCGCTCCATGGGCCCGTTTCACTTTCGAAATCAACCCGGTCAAGCTGGCCGTTGACAGCCTAGCGGCTGTCGACGGCCTTTTGCTGATCGAATCCGACTAACCGCGCCAGCACTCATCCACAGGAGCCACCATGCCACGATATGAATCGCCTTACGACCCCGCCATCGCCCCCCAAGATCTCGAGTACGTGCTCTATGAAAAAAAAGGCCATGTCGCTTATGTGACCATCAACCGGCCGGACCGTCTGAACTCTCTGCACAGCTACACGTATGTCGAACTGCGCCGCTGCTGGCTCGACATTCAGCGCGATCCGAAACTGTATGTCGGTATCGTCACCGGCACGGGCCGGGCGTTCTGCGCCGGCCGGGACGTTAAGTTTCTGGCCGAGCATCAGGCCAAGGGCATTCGCACGCCGCATGAAGATCCGAATAATCCGATTTTTCATTGGGGCGGCGGCGGCCAGCCGAGCGATGCCAATCTGGAAAAACCGCTGATTGCCGCCATCAACGGGCTGGCCGTTGGTGTTGGCCTGTCACTGGCTTTGCAATGTCAGTTACGGGTCATGTCGGAAACCGCCTGGCTGGGCGACACCCACACCGCAATCGGTCGGCTGGGCTCGGCCCATAACCTTTACGCCTCGCTCCCGCGTGCCGTGGCGGCCTATCTGACCTTGTGCAACGGGCGCCTGACCGCCCAAGAAGCCATGCAGTACGGCATCATCAACTTCATTACCAAACCCGAAGACCTGATGGCCAAGGCTGAGGAAATGGCCGAGATGGTGTGCAACAGTTCGCCGCTGGCCGTGCAGGCTGCGGTACGCCTCTACCGCCTGACCGCAGCCTTCGATCCGGCGCTGGTTTCCTATGCCAAACATCTTGACCAGGAAACAGCCGAGAGTGAAGATGGTGCAGAGGGCGCACTTGCCTTCCGCGAAAAACGCAAACCGGTCTGGAAACTGCGCTAAGCCACCTGGCCCATCACAACCATCCAAATGAAACGGCGATGAGCCGTTCCATGAATATCCAGTTTCGCCTGCAGAGTTCGCTGGGTATCTAAGCTATAGAAAAATAATATTAATATTGAATAATTTCATAGATTAAAAAACCAGTTTCATTGATTAAAAATTAAAATCATGTATTCATATGAAATTAAGTTTTTGAAACTCGTGCCATGCTTGTTTACAGTGCTTAAATTTGCTACCCTTGCCGCTATATGGAGAAGTTTTGATGAGCATTAAGGTTTTGGCGGGCATTTCTTTGGTGTTGATGTGGACACTGAGCGGCGGAGTGCATGCGCAAGACGCCCTCAAAAATTCTCTTCAATCTTGTATGGCTTGCCACGGTGTTGAGGGCGCGTCCAACGACCCCAAGATCCCTATCATCTGGGGCCAAAACGCCAGTTACTTGAAGAAGCAGATGTCGGACTACCGAGATGGCCATCGTGACAGCCAGATCATGACTTCCATGGCAGAAAAATTCGCCCGCAGTGAAATGGCGGGCGTTGCAGCTTTTATGGCGGCTAAACCTTGGCCGCGTCTACCGGCCCCTACCGAAATCGTGGCTGCACCACCTTTGATGGTGGCCTGTCAGTCATGCCATGGTGCAGACAGTAAAGGCGGAGAAACCTCTGATGGCTATGCGCCCCGATTGGCTGGACAATTTGCCCCCTATCTCGAAGAGCAAATGGGTGCTTACGCTTCAGGTGCGCGCAACAATCACACTGGAATGACGGCTTTAATGAAGGGTTTGCCCGCCAGCGAATTCGCTTCAATTGTTAAATATTTAGCTTCCTTGCGTTGATTGACAGGTAATTCTCGATGATGTTGACCAAGCCCTGAATCAATAGATCAGGGCTTATTTTTTTGTAAGTTGTATTTAAAAAAACTGATGGAGATAATTAATGAAAAGTTCTCACTATTTAAAGCTTGGCCTCATGACCGCCGGTCTGATCGCTGCAGCTTGGTCGGGCGCGCAAGAGCTCAAAGGCACAGCTGCCTATGGCGATTGGAAAACCGATAAGCCCGGTTTGACCCGCTTGATCACAGCTGCCGATGTGCAAAAACCCCTGCCCGCAGGCGTTGATTCTGACGCTAACCGTTCCAAAGTGATTCCTAAGCCTGCTGGCGTTGAGGCACAGACAATGCCTGGCTTTGAAGTCAAGCCTTGGGCAACCAATTTGGTAGGTGCGCGCTCCATTAAAACCGCGCCCAATGGCGATATTTTCGTCTCCTTGAGCCGCCCACCTGCACCTGGGCTGGGTTCCGTGGTTGTGCTACGTCCCAATGCGGATGGCTCTGCGTCTCCAGCACCATCTGTTTTTGCTGACAAGCTCAAAGACGCTTATGGCATTGCTTTTTACCCCCCTGGTCCTAATCCCCAGTGGCTTTATGTAGGTATGGAAGGAAAAGTGATTCGCTTCCCCTACAAAAATGGCGATCTCAAAGCCAGTGGCGATGCACAAACCATTGTGCAAACCTTACCCATTGGAAGCCACTGGACACGTGACGTGGCGTTTTCTCCGGATGGAAAAAACATGTATTTGGCCGTTGGCTCTGGCAGCAACGTCGCCATCGACATGTTGGGCAAACCTAGTGACTTAGCTTCCTGGGAAAAAAGTCATGGTCTTGGCGCTGGTTGGGGCATGGAGACCGACCGCGCCACAGTGATTGCTTACAGCCCTGATGGCTCTAATCGGCGCATTTTTGCGACGGGTATCCGCAATTGCTCTGGTCTGACCGTGCAAGAAGCAACGGGACGCGTGTTTTGCTCGACCAACGAACGCGATTTGATGGGTGACAACACACCGCCTGACTATATAACCAGCGTCTCAGAAGGCCACTTCTATGGCTGGCCCTGGTACTACATCGGTGACAACGAAGACACGCGTCCCGGTGGTGGTCGTCGTCCAGACCTCAAAGGTCGCGTGACTATTCCTGATGTATTGGTGCAACCGCACTCTGCGCCTTTGGGCATGGCTTTCAACAACGGCAATATGTTCCCCGCCGACATGAAGGGTGACGGCTTTGCAGCACTGCACGGTTCATGGAACCGCAAGTTCCACACCGGCTACAAAATTGTCCGTTTGCCGCAGCGAGGAAATGTGTTGACGGGTAGTTACCAAGACTTCGTGATTGGTTTCACCGATCCGAAAAATGAAGTGAATGTTTGGGGTCGCCCCGTGAACGTCGAGTTCATGAAAGATGGCTCTATGCTTTTCAGCGACGACGGCAATCACATGCTCTACCGCGTGACCTACAAAAAACCCTGAATTTTGGATGGTTTTTAGGGGGTGTTTTTACGAGGACCCTCTCTAAACCCTGGTTTAGCCTGCCGTTTAATCACGGCAGGTTTTTTTTCGGCTTATGGCTAATGAGCCCGTCTGTGACGCCATCCTCCACTGAGGCCGTAGTCTCATGTTTTCAGATGCTCCAGCGGTGTTTTCCAGGGCGTTCCGGACGCTTGCAAATTTTGGCTGGCTCATCGCCCAACCCGCAATGCCACAATGCCAGCCATGCAGACTCCCTACGAACTGATTTTGGGCTGGCGTTACACGCGGGCAGGCCGTGCCTCGCGGCGCAATGGCTTTATTTCGTTTATCTCTGGCGTGTCCATGCTGGGCATTGCGCTGGGGGTGGCGGCTTTGATCATTGTGCTGAGCGTGATGAACGGCTTTCAAAAGGAAGTGCGTGACCGCATGCTGGGCGTGATCTCGCACATTGAAGTGTTTGCCCCTGGCGGCTCTGCGCTGCCCGACCTGGCGCAGACGCTGGCCGAGGTGCGCCAAAACCCGCAGGTGGTGGGCGCGGCGCCTTTCATTGCGGCGCAGGCGCTGCTGGCACGGGGTGAAGACATGAAGGGCGTGCTGGTGCGCGGTATAGACCCGGCGCTGGAGGGCAATGTCACCGACCTGGCCGCTCAGCTCAAAGACAGCGTGTTCCCCAAGCTGCTTAGCGGCGAGTTTGGTGTGGTGCTGGGTGGCGAGCTGGCGCGGGCCATGGGTGTGCGCACCGGCGATACGGTCACCTTGATCGCGCCCAGCGGGCAAGTCACGCCGGCCGGGGTGGTGCCCAGGCTCAAGCAGATGACGGTGGTGGGTACCTTTGATTCAGGCCACTTCGAGTTCGATTCGGCGCTGGTGTTGATGCACCAGGACGACGCGGGGCGCATCTTCCGGCTTGAAGGGCCCACAGGCATACGCGTGAAGCTGCAAAACCTGCACCGGGCTCGCGAGGTAGCGACGCAGTTGGTCAGCTCGCTCTCGGGGGAATTGCTGGTGCGTGACTGGACGCGGCAAAACCGCACCTGGTTTGCCGCCGTGCAGCTTGAAAAACGCATGATGTTCATCATCCTCACGCTGATCGTAGCGGTGGCCGCGTTCAATCTGGTCAGCACTTTGGTGATGACGGTCACCGACAAGCGCGCGGACATTGCGATCTTGCGCACCTTGGGCGCCAGCCCGGCAAGCATCATGGGAGTGTTCATGGTGCAGGGAGCGATGGTGGGGGTGATAGGCACTTTGTCGGGCCTGGCCTTGGGCTTGGGCGTGGCTTTTAACATTGACGTGATCGTGCCGGCGCTGGAGCGTTTGCTCAATGCCAGCTTTTTGCCCAGAGACATTTACCTCATCAGCCGCATGCCCAGTGAGCCGCAGTACGCCGACATCATGCCGATTGCGGTGATCTCGCTGGTGCTGGCTTTTTTAGCGACGCTGTACCCGAGCTGGCGCGCCAGCCGCGTCAACCCCGCCGAGGCGCTGCGTTATGAATAAAACCTACACCATCGACGGCGAAGTGGTGATGCACGCGCAGGCGCTGACCAAGCGTTTTCACGAAGGCCCACTGGACGTGAATGTGCTGCGCGGCGTCGATTTGCGGGTGCACCGGGGCCAGACGATGGCCATTGTGGGGGCTTCGGGTTCAGGCAAAAGCACGCTGCTGCACCTGATGGGCGGGCTGGACTTACCTAGCAGTGGCCAGGTCACTTTGTTCGGCCAAGACATGTCTCGCCTGTCGGCCACAGCGAAGGGCCGTATGCGCAACAAGCATTTAGGTTTTGTGTACCAGTTTCACCATTTGCTGCCCGAGTTCAGCGCGCTGGACAACGTGGCCATGCCGTTGTGGATACGCAGGCAAGACCGGCGCCAAGCTGCCGCGACGGCGGCCAACATGCTCAAGGCCGTGGGTTTGCAAGAGCGCTTGCACCACCGGCCTTCCGAGCTTTCAGGCGGTGAGCGCCAGCGCGTGGCGATTGCCCGTGCCCTGGTGACCCGGCCCGACTGCGTGCTGGCCGACGAGCCCACCGGCAACCTGGACCGTAGCACCGCGAACGGTGTGCTCGACCTCATGCTGGAGCTGGCAAAAAAACACGGCACCGCCTTTGTGGTGGTGACGCATGACGCAACTTTGGCGGCGCGTTGTTCGCGCCAGTACAGCTTGACAGCGGGTGTGCTGGAGCAGTTGAGCTGAGCGCCCGGCGCGGGCTACAAAATACGGTTAAACCACGCGTCCTTGCCGACTGAAACTCAGCAAGGCTGCAAGTATCACCAGCATGATTCCTAGCAGCGCCACGGCCGCGGTCAGCTCGGTTTGCTGGTGCTTTTGCAAAGCGATCCGGGTGCCCAGGTTTTTGTAAATTTTGACCAAATCTTTCTCTGTGCTGGCGCGGAAGTACTCGGCTTGGGTGACTTCGGCGACTTTTTTCAGTGTGTCTTCGTCTAGCCGCACGCGCATCGACATGCCTTGGGCTTTCAGCACCACACCTTCGGGCGTGCCCAGCCCAACGGTGTAGACCCGCACGCCCAGATCGGCCGCGATGCCGGCCATCTTCACCACGTCAGGGCCGAAGTTGCTTTGCCCATCGCTCAGCAAGACGATGACCGCCGAGGCATTGGAGCCGGGTTCGGCCTTCATTTGCGCTTGTGGCTGAACGGAAGGGGGCTGCCCCGGCATGGGCAACGCTGCGCCGGTGTTGGCTGGGCCGGAAGTCCCCTCGCCATAAATAAGTTTCGGTACATCGAGGCCGGCAGCCGGCAGCAGGGTGGCCAGCGCAACCACGATGCCACTGCCCAAGGAGGAGCCACGCTGCAAGGTGAGCCCGTCGATGGCTTTGAACAGATCGTCGCGGCTGTCGGTGGGCCCTTGCACCACGGCCGCTGAGCCCGCCAGACTCACCACCCCGAGTTTGACCCGGCTCGGTAGCGCTTCAACAAAAGCGCGTGCCGCCGTTTGAGCGGCTTCAATGCGGCTGGGCAATATGTCTGCCGCTCGCATACTGCCCGAACTGTCGATGGCCAACATCACGGTGTCCATGCGCGCAGGCAGTAACACGATGGCGCGGGGGCGGGCGATGGCGACCATGAGAAAACCCAGCCCAAGCAGAATGATCAGCGCAGGCCCGTGGCGGTACAGGCCTGCAAAACCACGCGGCGCAGGCGCTGCCCCGACTTGCAAATGCGCCAGACTAAACTGCCCTGCACGCGGGCGTCGAATCATGCGCGCATAGACCAGCCCCAGCACCGGCAGCAGACACAGCGCCCACAGCAAGCGCGGCCACACAAAGTTGATGGAGTGAAACTCAAGCACGTGCGGCTCCTGCGCCTTGGGCCATTTGACTGGCTCGCTTGCGCAACTGCGTGAAGCGCAATATGGCTTGGTCCAGGGATTCGTCGGTTGTGAGTTCCAGGCAGTCCACGCCGGCGCGCGTGAGGCCCTCACGCAGCAGGTTTTCGCGCTCTGCAGCAATGTGCGTGAATCGGGAACGAAAGCCGCCATCGTTGCCATCGACCAGTAATTGCTCGCCGGTTTCAGCGTCTTGCATCAGCACCAGCCCAACGTTGGGAATCTCTTGCTCTAAGCGATCCCGCAAGCGAATGGCCACCACTTCGTGACGTCTTGCCAATTGACTCAGTGGTCCGTGCCAGTCGGGTTGAGTGATGAAGTCCGACACCAAAAAAATACTGGCGCGTCGGCGGATCACCGCTTGAGCTTGAGACAACAACACACGCAAGTCGGTTGTCGCGCCGGCCGTTGGCCGCGTGCCCGCAGTGGGTAGATCGGTCAGCATGAGTTGCAGCACGTGCAGCAAGTGACGCCTTCCTGAACGGGCCGGGACAACCACTTCAGCACGCACCTGGGTGCCTGAAAACAGCATCACCCCGACCCGGTTGCCATGCTGTGAAAGCAAGCGCGCCAGTACCGTCACGGCCTCAGCTGCCAACTGACGTTTGCTGACAGCGCCCGAACCAAAGTGCACCGAGCCCGACATGTCGACCAGAAACCAGGCCGCCACCTCACGGTCTTCTTGGTGCTCACGCACATACGGCGTTTGCATGCGCGCCGTGACGTTCCAGTCGATGTGACGAACGTCGTCGTGTGACTGGTATTCGCGCAA
>CAMBWM010000047.1 GCA_945871335.1 Polaromonas sp. YR568
TACCTGCTTTCTTTTACTAATCGCGTCAGCATTCGGTGCCATCGAGGTCTGGCATTTGGCCGTAGCCAGCTTCGTCAACGGTATCGTCTGGGCGGGCGATATGCCCTTGCGACGTGCTCTGATGGGTGATCTTGCAGGTCAAGGACGCATGGTGCAGGCTATGTCCCTGGATGCCGTAGCCTCAAATGCCTGCCGCTTGATCGGGCCGATACTGGGTGGTCTTTTGCTGGCGCAAGGTGGCCTTCAGGCCGTGTGGTTCGGTGCGACGCTGCTTTACCTGCCAGTACTGATGGCGCTCAGCGGTTTGACCGACTCGCCGCCAGCGCATGCTGCAGTCACCAAACTCACGATACTCAAACTTTTGCAGCGCGGCCTGCACGCAGTGCGTGATTCCCGGCCCCTTCAGTCGATCTTGTGGATCACGATACTTTTCAACCTGTTCGCCTGGCCGGTGCTCAGCATGATTCCTGTGATCGGCCGCGACCAGCTTCAGTTGGACGCGCAAGGTGTCGGCTTGCTGGCCAGTCTGGACGGTATCGGCTCTCTGCTGGGTGCACTGACGCTGAGCTATTTCGCAAGGCATCTGCGGCATGGACCGGTTTATCTTGGGGCAGTGCTGATGTTTCTTTTGCTGCAAGTGGCTTTCGCCTGGAGCCATCATGTACAGCTGACCGGCGTCATTTTATTCGTCATCGGCGTAGTTCAGGCTGGCTTTGCGGTGATGCAACCAACGCTGGTGTACAGCAGTGTTCAGGCCGATCAACGTTTGGACGCGATGGGCCTAATGACGATGTGTATCGGAATCGCGCCGCTGGGGTTTCTGGCGATTGGCTGGCTGGCCGTGCACCTTGGGGCCCCAATGGCCGCACTGACCTGTGCGGTGAGCGGCCTTGTAGTCATGGCCTTAACTTGGCCGTTGTGCTGTGCGTGTTTCAAGCATTCGGAGACGGGCGGGTCTTAGCTTTTGAGTAAAAGTTTCGGCGCCCCTGATCAAATCGTCATCGGCGTCAAAACATAGGGGCTAGGCGCTGCTAGAACGTGGCTCACTCCAGCAGTTTGAACAGAATTGAGCACAGAAAACCTGTGAGTGTGAACAGGCCGACCAGATTCGGACTGGCGAGGTGAGCGGCTTCGGGCAACATGGCGGCGCAGATCAGCACTGCCCATCTAAACTGGTTAATTCAGCGCCAGCGTAAACACACAGCCCTTTGGTATCTGCGGGGAGGACGGTATTACTCAATTGGCTGTGGTTGAGTTGGAGTTATAAAAAGCATCAAAGTGGAAATGGTTCGGCTAGCCTTTAGCCGTCCGGCTAGAGCTTGAAGATACGCTCGGCGTTGGTCGAGTAAATCTGCTGACGTTGCTTCTCCGTGATGTCGACCGTATCAAGGAATTTCACACCTTCCTCAACGCTCTCGTAGGGATAGTCGGCTGCGAACATGATGCGCTCGATGCCCAGCACCTCGATGCTCAGTTTGAGCGCAGGCGCTGACATCACGCCGCTAGTGGTGATCACAAAGTTATCTAGGAAATACTCACTGGGCAGACGCGCCAGTTTTTTGACGGCCCCTATTTTGACCTGCAGCAGGTAACGGTTGTCGATTCGTTGGAGCCAGAAAGGCAGGCCCTCGCCCATATGTCCCAAAACAATCCTGAGCTTGGGAAATTGGTCAAGGACGCCACACATGATCAGCCGCATGGCGTGCAAGCTAGTTTCTACCGCAAAGCCAAAACCGGCAAAGTAAAGTCCATAGTCGAGAAATGGCGCGACCATCCCAGGGGCGGGCTCACGCGGGTGCAAATACAGCGGCGCGTCCAGCGCCTCGGCAGCTTCGAAAATCGGCCAGAACTTGCGATCGTCGAGATACTCGCCCATGGTGTGCGAGTTGATCAAAAAACCTTTCATTCCCAGTTTTTGAACAGAGCGCTCCAGCTCTTGCGCCGCTCCGACCGGGTATTGCGGGGCCACTGCGGCGAGTGCAGCCAGTCGGGTCGGGTTGGCGTGGACGGCCTTCGCCAGCACGTCATTCGCATCCTTTGCCAGCCGCGTGGCGGTCACTGCGTCAAAGGCCTGAACGCCCGGCGAGGTTATGGACAGGACGGCCACATCAATGCCGTCTCTGTCCATCTGGGCAATGCGTCCAGCGCCGATGTCCACCAGGCGGGAGTGGACCATCCTCGCACCCGGATCATCGCCCAGAATGGTTTGCCCCATCATACGAAAGCCGGGTTCCACAAACTTACTTGCAAGGACTTTCTTCCACTCCTGGGCAATCTCTTCTGTGACAAAAGCTTCTTCGACAGCGATGCGTTTTAGTTTCATGTTGACTCCTATTTAGTGATCAGGACATTTGCCTGCAGGTTGAATGAAAGAGGGGATTACCAGACACCTATCGAGACGCCCCCGGGCTCGGTGCGGTGCCGGGTCCAGTGCTCCACCTGTTCGTCGGCCATGGTCGAGCGGGTCCGGCGCCGCGTTCGCCACAGCGTGAGTCGCGCCAACAGCTCTGCACGGACATGCGTCAGCGCAGGTTCGCAGCCCAGGTTGTTCAGTTCATACGGGTCGTCATGCAGGTTAAATAGCTGTGGCTCGAAACCTGTATACCGGATCAGCTTCCACTGATCGGTGGCCACCATCTCGGCGCGTGCCTCGTTGACGCCCAGCCCCAGCGCGGAGCGCGCCCCGTAAAAGGCATAGTCCAGCTCGGAAAAAGCGGCATCACGTTGAATTGTCTCTTGACGGCGCAGGAAAGGCAGTAATGACCGACCTTCAAGCCACTTGTCGTCCGGCGCAATGCCCAGCGCGTCTATGAACGTGGGTAAAAGGTCAATGGCCTCGACCAGGCTGTCCACTACCGCGCCTCGCACCGCCGCATCGGGATCGACAATGATCAGCGGTACGCCCGCACTGGGCTCATAGAACATTTCCTTTTCGCCTAGCCAGTGGTCACCCAGCAGGTCACCATGGTCGCTGGTGAAAACGATCAGGGTGTCTTCCAACCGGCCAGCGCCTTTCAAAGACGCCATAAGGCGTCCGATGTTGTCGTCAATTTGCTTGACCAGGCCCATGTAGCTAGGTATTACGGCTTGACGTACCTCTTCGCGCGAGAAGGCCTGGCTTTCAGCGTGCTGACGAAAGGCGCTGTACACGGGGTGCGGATCGGTGCGTTCTGCCTGACTTTTGCGAGCCGGAAGTACATCGCTCTCGTCATAGGCTTCGTGGTAAGGCGCCGGGGCAATATAGGGCCAGTGCGGCTTAATATATGACAGGTGCAGACACCAGGGCTTGTCGCCTTGCTCGCGGATGAAATCGATAGCGGTATCCGTGGCCCAGGCGGTTTCTGAATGCTTTGCGTCGACGCGTGCAGCCAGCCGAGAATTTCGCAGCTGCCAGCCGCTTTGTAACTGTCCATCAGCACCCGTGCCGGAATTGGCGAAGTCATGCCAGGCGTTGTTAGCCAGGTAGCCGGTTTTTTTAAGGTAATCGTTGTAAGGGTACTTGCGGTGCTGCAAAGATGCGTCAAGAACAACTCCGTCATGACGCGCGTAAGGCTCAAAGCCGCCTTGCGACAACAATATTCCTTGCGGGCTTTGCGGGTCAATGTTTAAGCGCTCCATACCGGCTGTATCGCCCACCACATGGGTCTTGCCGACAACCGCGGTACGCAGACCAGCCTTGCGCATGTAGTCCCCCATGGTAGGAATTTGCACAGATAGCGGAACAAAATTCCAAGTCGAACCGTGACTGGACACGTAGCGCCCGGTGTAGGTGGACATGCGCGAGGGTCCGCACACAGTCCCCTGCACATAACAACGATTAAAGCGCGCGCCGCGTGCTGCCAGTGCATCGATATGTGGCGTCTTAAGTGTGGGATGTCCGTAACAGCCGAGATAATCCCGGCGTAGCTGGTCACACATGATGAAAAGAATATTGCGCGCACCCATGTCTTATTCCACTTTAATCTTGGCGGCTCGCGCCACCTCACCCCAACGGTTCAGTTCGCTGCTTATGAAGGCAGAGAAGTTAGCTGCAGTTCCGGGTGCCGGCTCGGCACCCAACTTGAGCATCGTTTCCTTGACCTGATCGCTGGCCAAAGCCGTGGAGAGCGCTGCATTCAAACGCGCAATAACGTCAGACGGAGTTCCGCTTTTCACCATAATGCCCTGCCAGTCACGTACCGCCAGGCCTGGGAATCCTTGCTCTGCGACCGTAGGCACATCAGGCAGATTGGGCAAACGCTTGTCCGAAGCGACCGCGAGGGCCTTGATCTTGCCGCTCTGGATGCCCGGTATAGCCGAAGGCACTGCCAAAAACATATAAGCATGTAGGCCCGCCATCAAGTTGGGCAGGGGAGGGCTGGAGGGGTAAGGCACTTGCACGGCCTGGGTCTGGGTCTGCGCTTCAAACATCACAGCAATCAGATGCGCCGGCGTGCCATTGCCTCCTGTGGCAAAAGACAATTCGCCGGGTTTGCTCTTGAGTAAAGCGACTAGCTCCTTGGTAGAGCCTATGTTCAATGACGTGGGAACGACAAGGGCGTTGTAAGACCAAGCCGTCTGACCAACCGCGACAAAATCTTTTTTCAAGTCGTAAGGCACTTTGGAATAAATAGCTGGTGCCACGGTCATGGGCATAAAGCCCGTCATCATCGTGTAGCCATCGGCTGGCGACTGCAGCAACGCCATGGCACCAACCGTACCAGTGGCGCCGGGCTTGTTCTCAACCGCAACCGCTTGCTTTAAATCCTCGCCCATCTTGATGGCGACAAGTCGTGAAATGATGTCAATGGGCGTGCCGACCGGCGTCGGAACGATCAGCTTGATGGGTTTACTGGGAAATTTATCTACCTGAGCCAAGGCTGAAAAAGCAGCCATTGACAGGGCCAGTCCCAGCACCAGTCGCCGACCTGCTGAATTTGTGCCGCCATGGGAATGGCGATGAGTCGAAAGCTGAATTACAGCAGTTTGATTTTTTTTCATAAATGTCTCCGTATCGTTAAATTTAAAGTTCGGGGAAATCGAAAAGTACTCTCAGGGTTGATAGAAATTTACTAGCCTAAATTGTTTGGATTCAATTAGTCATTTTTGGCAAAAGCCTTGAGTACAGATGCCTCATAAGCAAAGACTTTTTCTACGCTGGCACGCAGTTTCATCCGTTCAAAATGGGCATGACAATTTTCAAAACGCGAGAGATCCAGCTTGAAAATAAGGCCTCGGCGGAAACACCAGAAAAAATACGCATCTGCAGCGGTAAAGTGGTCAAAGAACCACTCGCGGCCCTTCAGTAGATCGTCGGCAATTTGGTAGTTTTCAAAAAGTTTTAATTGTGCGCAGCGGCGCACGCTGTCTTCTGAACCGGGTAAGTCGCAGTACTGTTCTGGACGGGCATTGGGGGTCAGGGAAGGGTGGATTCCACTTGCGCACCAGGCTAGAAAAGAAATCGCCTTGATCTCTTGAAGTGGTTCCCGGGGCAACAGCCCCGCTTTCGGAAAATTACGGGCGATCCAGATCTGAATGGCAACGTTTTCAGTTAAAGGTTCGCCATCGATCAACAGCATAGGCACCTTGTGCTTGGGATTCAAGCGCCGGTAGGTGGCGTCTAGATGCTGGCCTTTGCCTATATTGATGTTGATCACCTCAAAGTCGGCGCCCGCCTCGGTCAGTGTCAGGTAGGGCACCAGCGAGCAGGCTGTAGGGGCGTAGTAAAGCGAAATGGTCAAACCGCTATCTCCTGAGTTGCTGTCATAGCTTGCACTCACTGATGTTTCCACCAAAGGCGGGGACTCGTTTTTCAAGCCTGGCGCGCATACCCTCTGTCTTATCGGTAGTCGAAAAAAGCAACTGGAAGGACTTGCGTTCGAATTGCAAACCCTGCTCGAGCGGCAAGTTCATTCCCTCGAGTACGGCCTCCTTTATATAGCGCAGCGACAGTACCGGCAGGGTGGCGAGTTGAGTAGCCATTTGAACCGCACGGGTCTCGACCAGTGCGTCATCAATCAATTCGCTCAGCAGGCCCATTGCTGCGGCTTCGGTTGCGGTGAAGCGCTCACCGAAAAGCAAAATCTTCATGGCGGCAAACTTACCGACTGCACGAGTCAGCCGCTGAGTGGCGCCGCCACCGGGCATGATGCCAATCCCCACTTCGGGCTGCCCGAACTGGGCTCCGTAGCCCGCAACGATGATGTCGGCATGCATGGCTAGTTCACAACCGCCTCCCAGCGCGTGCCCGCGCACGGCGGCGATCACCGGCTTGCGACAACGACTCACAGCGCCCCACAGGCGGTCCATCTCACGGCACAAGATGTCGCTTGGCGTGGCTTCAACATACTCGTTGAGGTCTGCGCCGGCACAAAAGGCACGTTCACTGCCGGCTAGGATGATGACTTTCACTGCCACATCATGATCAAGACGGTCAAAAGTTTTGGCCAGGGTCCGGCGTAAGTCCAGGTTCAAGGCGTTGAGAACTGACGGACGATTCAAACGCAGCAAGACTACGCCCACGGCTGGGTGTTCTTCAAGCAAGATGCTGTCTACTGCGCCCATGTCTTTAACTTTGGGGGACTGTGAATTCGCGCCCGAATACAGGGGCACGCTTGTCAAAAAATGCTTGGACAGCTTCAGCATGATCTCCCGTTTGGTGCGCCAGACCTTGGAAGTGTCCAGCGGCGTCTAGGGCTTCGTCCAGCGTGCCAGTCCGCGCTTGCTGTAGCAGTTGCTTAGTCCAGCGCAAAACCTGAGCGGGGTTGGCGGCAATGCGCTGGGCCAGCGCCAAAGCTTCGTCGATCAGAGTTTCAGACGGTACCACCCTGGACACCAGGCCGATGCGCAAGGCCTCGTCGGCGGTGATGATCTCGCCGGTCAGTGCCAGTTCTGCGGCTCGCGAAAAGCCCACTACTCGCGGTAGAAACCAGCAACCGCCGTCCCCCGGGACAATGCCGAGTTTGACAAAGCTTTCGGCAAAACGGGCCGTGCTGGCAGCGATGCGAATATCGCACATGCAGGCAAGGTCGTTACCTGCGCCGATGGCTGCGCCGTTGACTGCCGCAATAATAGGCACGGTCAGTTTTTGAAAGGCCCGCGGAATCCGCTGAATACCCGCGCGGTAATTAGCGGCAATTTCTGTCGGTGAGCCACCGAACATCCCGCTGCGATCGCGCATTTCAGCCACGTTGCCGCCAGAGCAAAAAGCGCTGCCAGCGCCGGTAAGCACAGCGGCGCGAACGGTCATATCGGTATTGAGCCGCTCAAACACCTGCTCAAAGGCAGCAAAAACCTCTTCGCCACTCAGCGCATTGCGGGTGTCGGGTCGGTTTAGCGTGAGCAGCGCAACTGGGCCGCGCATGTCACAAACAAGTGGGTCGGTGTTCATGGTCTTCAGACTCTTTCGATCGCCAGCGCAATGCCCTGGCCCACGCCAATACACATAGTTACCAGAGCGCGTTTGCCGCCTGTGCGCTGTAATTGTCGCAAGGCTGTCAGTGTCAGACGAATACCGGACATGCCCAGTGGATGACCAAAAGCAATCGCGCCGCCGTTGGGATTGATGTGTTCGCCGTCATCTGGCAAGCCCAAGGCGCGCAGCACAGCCAAACCCTGCGCAGCAAAAGCCTCGTTGAGTTCTATGACGTCAAAGTCGGTAACCGACAGGCCGGTTTGGCGAAACAACTTTTGCACAGCCGGTACAGGGCCTATTCCCATGAGGCGCGGTTCGACTCCGGCCGTGGCCACGCCGATCACGCGGGCCAGCGGTGTCAAATTGGCGTGGGCGGCACCTGCTTCGGTGGCCATCAGCAGGGCAGCTGCACCATCGTTAACGCCCGAGGAGTTGCCGGCGGTGACGGAGCCACCGCTTCGAAATGCAGCAGTGAGGTTCGCGAGGCTGGCGAGCGTGGTGTCGGCACGCGGGTGCTCGTCCAGTGTGACTTGCTGTGTCTCGCCTTTTTTGCGGCCCGCTACGGTCACCGGTACGATCTCTTCATTCAATACACCGCTTTGCATGGCGCGCACCGCACGCGCCTGGCTGCGGCAGGCAAAGGCGTCCTGGTCGGCGCGCGAGATGTTGTGCTCCTGAGCCACGTTTTCAGCCGTCTCGCCCATTGCGTCGATACCGTACAGGCGTTTCATCTCAGGATTGACGAAACGCCAGCCAATGGTGGTGTCATGAATCTCTGTGTGCCGGGAAAATGCACTGGTGGCCTTGGGCATGACCAAGGGTGCACGGCTCATACTTTCAACGCCGCCTGCAATGGCCAGTTCAAGCTGACCGGTCATCATGCCGCGTGACACACTGGCAATGGCTTCCAGACCGGAGCCGCACAGGCGGTTGACAGTGGCAGCGCCCACGCTCGTAGGCAGGCCGGCCAACAGCGCGCTCATGCGCGCCACATTGCGGTTATCCTCGCCCGCTTGGTTGACGCAGCCGTAGTAAACCTCTTCGAGCTGGTTCCAGTCCAGCCCGGGATGCCGCGACATCAACGCCTTGAGCGGCAAAGCGCCCAAATCGTCAGTACGCACGCCTGATAAGCCGCCGGCGTAGCGGCCTATTGGGGTGCGGATACCATCGCAAATGAAGGCGCTTTGCATCACAGCCCGAGCACGCGTTCGGCGTTGCCGTGCATGATTTTTTCCATCACTTCGGGCTTGTAGCCCAGCTCGTTCCATTCACGCAAGATGCGCTCGTAGGGCAAGCTTGGGTAGTCGCTGCCGAACATGATCTTGTCTTGAAGGCGGCCGCGGATGTCCACCTTGAGGTTGCCCGGAAAGTGCTTGGGCGCCCAGCCCGACATTTCCCAGTAAACATTTCCCTTGTGCAGGGCGACAGCGGTTGTTTCCTCGACCCAGGGCCAGCCGGGATGGGCCATGATGATCTTCAGGTTCGGAAAATCTGCGGCCAAGTCATCGATGTGCGAAGGGTGCGCATGGCGCACGCGTGCGCCATGTCCGCCGGGCATGCCGGCGCCCATACCGGTGGTACCGACATCGATCATGACGGCGGCACCAAGCTCGTTGATGACCTCGAACAGGTCGTAATGACGGCGATCATTCACCGCGAAGTGCTGCATGATGGGATGAAAGTGAAAGCCGATGAAGCCAAGTTCTTTCACAGCCTTGGTCACCTGCCGGATGGCGATTTCGCCCTTGGCCGGCTCGACCGCCCCCCAGCATTGAATGACCCGCTGCGGGTGACGTTGCCACATCGCATGCACGTATTCATTGGTACAAGGCGGTGTTGCAACGGTGGTTTCCAGGTCCAGCGCCACAAGGCAGGCGTCTACGCCGGCCGATGTGAACTCCGCGATCACTTCGTCTTCGCTCTTAGCCACCCAATCGCGCTTCCAGTAGGTGGCCAGGGCCTCGGGGTAGGGGCCTTGTGCGTCGATCCAGGTCTTGGTTCCTGGGTAGCAATGCAGGTCGATGATTCTCATGGTGTTATTTTTTGGACGTTACTTTACTTACTGGCTTCGGCAAGGAGTTTGTCGGTGACCAGTTCGCCCAGCGCCTTTTTCGAGACTTTCCCGAAGGTCGAGACCGGAAAGTCCGTTAGGATTTCAAGGCGCTCTGGAAGTTTAAATTTGGCGATTTCTTTGGTCATTAAAAATGCAACAAGCTCTTTGAGACCCAGCGATTGGCCAGCTTTGAGGATGACGAAAGCGCACATTTTTTCGCCCATGTTAGCGTCGGGCATGGGCACACAGGCGACGTTTTGCACCGCGGAGTGCATGAGGATCAGGTTCTCGACTTCTTCGGCGCTAATCTTTTCACCGCCACGGTTGATCAGGTCTTTCTTTCGCCCTTCAACCACGTAATTGCCCGAAGGGTGCATACGCATCAGGTCGCCCGAGCGGTAGAAGCCGTCGCTGGTGAACTGGCGCGCGTTGTACTCGGGCACACCAAAGTAACCGCGCAAGGTATAGGGGCCGCGCACGGTCAGCTCGCCCACTTGGCCCATGGGCACAACGCGGTCGTCCTCGTCGAGCAAGCGTACTTCGTCGTCGGCGCAGACCGGTCGGCCGCAAGTCTCGAGCTTGACCTCCTCGGGGTCGCTGGCCCGCACAAACATCAGGGTTCCCTCAGACATGCCGAAGTTCTCCTGAACAAAAACACCGGGAATCAGCGCACGCGTCTTGGCGCGCACCTCGGGCTGCATCCGCTGGCCGCCGCTTTGAATTAGCTTGAGTGAGGACAGGTCGTACTCACTAATCGACGGATCGTTGATCAGGCGAATCAGAAGGGCTGGCACCACTTTTAGATGGGTGACCTTGTGTTTCTGAATCAGCGCAAACATTTCTGCCGGCCGGGTGTTGGCGTGCAGCACCACCTTGGCGCCCTGAAACATGAAGCCTTGGATGCCAGGGCAGGCCAAGGGGAGATTGTGCGCAATCGGCAACACCAGCAGCAACACGGATTCTGAGTTGACCTCGCAAACTGACGCTGCTACCTTGGAGTTGTAGGCGTAGTCGTTATTTGTGCGCGGTATCAGCTTCGGAATACCCGTCGTGCCGCCTGAGAGCTGAAAAATGCAGGGGTCAGTCGGGTCGATCTGGATATCGGTCAGCCTGGAGGCTGGCAGGCGGGCGGGCCTGTCAATCAAGTCCCTGAGCGAATGTTCACCGGGCTTTGGGGTGCCCAGCACGATGCGGATCTTCAGATTAGCGTTCTCGGCAGCAATACGGTCGATGATGGGCGAAAAACTGAAGTCGCCGGAGGTCTCCGGGTAGACGCAGGTTGTGGCTTTTGACAGATCGACGAACTGGCTGATTTCAGCATAGCGGTGGGTGACCAGTGCCGCGATCGGAATGGCGCCTATCTTTTGCAGCGCGAAATAAAGCAACACGAACTCATGAACATTGGGCAAGGTCGGCACCACGCGGTCCAGCGGTTGAAGGCCGATTTCCAGCAGGTTCAGCGCCAGGTTGGTGGTCACGGCATCCATTTCACGGTAGCTCAAATTGCGATCACCATCGATGAGCACGGTTCGGTCTGTAAAGCGATCGAACACCGCAGCGAACTCCTGGGCCAGTGACTTGTCTTGCCAGTAGCCTTTTTGACGGTACAGCGCTGCAAATTCAGGCGGAAAAGGTACAAATCCGGGCAACATATAAAACTCCTTTTTAAGTTGAACTGGTGAACCCACCGTCGATGACGATGATTTCCCCGGTGACAAAACGGTTTGACTCAATCAGATTGAGCATGGTTTCTGCAACATCGTCGGCCGTGACGCAGCGACGCAGTGGCGTTGATTTCGCACGCTTGCTCATCAAATCATCGTATTTGTCACCCAGCATGCGTTCCATCCAGTCGCCTTCCATCCAGCCGGGGGCAACGGCGTTGACGCGAATATCGGGACCTAGATTCCAAGCCAATGTCTTGGTCAGGTTGATTACTGCTGCCTTGCTAGCAGCGTAGGGTAGGGGCTGCGGCCCCGGGCGCATGCCGACGATACTTGCTGTATTAACAATAGACGGATTGGTGCCTTTGCGCAGCAGGGGCGTGGCCGCGCGAGCCACCTGAAAGGTACCTCGCACGTTGACAGCAAAAGTTCGGTCCCATTCGTCCATATCCAGACTTTCCAGGTCTTTGACTTTCCAGGTCGCGGTGGTACCGGCGTTGCTTATCAGTGCGTCCAAGTGGCCGAAGGCCTCTGCGATGGCGATCATCATCTTGCGCACGGCAGCGTCATTAGCCACATCGCATTGCAGCAGCAGAGTTTTGGCACCCAGTTTCTCAGCCTCGGAAGCGGTTTCCTTGGCGGCCTTGGCGCTGGATGCGTAGTTGATGGCGACGTCGTAGCCGGCGCGGGCCAGGGCAAGTACGGCGCTCCGGCCAATGCCAGTGGCACCGCCGGTAACAAGGGCTTTTTTTCGTTCAGTCATAGGTCTCTAATGGGAGTAAGGCTGGTCTGTAAAGTGCGGGGGGGGGCGACAGCGACCGGATGATCGTGGCGTGAGTAAATGCCGTGAATGATTTTTTGTCTCCGTGAGGCTTGTTTTTTATATATCCGAGTCGTGGTCTGTTCCCGAATGCTAAGTACGCGTTGAGGTAGCAGAAAGATGGCAGAATCTCTTATGTGATTCGATTTTTGCATCCCCCGGCTTTCTTACCAGTTGCCTCTTTTTTTACAACGCCTGTCAATTCAAAACATGAAACTTGACCAACTGCAGCATCTTGCGGCCATCGTCGAACACGGTAGCCTGCGTGCGGCCT
>CAMBWM010000048.1 GCA_945871335.1 Polaromonas sp. YR568
GTCCTGCAGGTCGGTGAGTTCTCGCTCCAGCAGTCGATAAGTAATGCGGTCTTTCTGTGAAAGACTCGCTAATGAAATGTTTCCAAGTTCAGCATGAAATATTCGCGCAACATCGGCTCTGCGCGCAAAGTCACTTGGAGCCTCTCTAAAAAGAGTGGGCTCATTCAGTGGTTCCCCAGCTGTCAAAGCGTTAAATGGAAATTCGTGACGCAGAAATTGCCAATAGCGTGATGCCAATTCATTCAGCGCCATGCCCGCCTCACCCATTGTTTCAGTGTTAGCGACTTTTTCAGCCATGCGTCGGTGCCTTCCAAACTTGCTTTGCGAGACGCAAAAGGTTGCCACCCAGCAATGCCGTCAGGTCGGTATCCGAATAGCCCCAGCCTTGTAATGTGACCACAATTTCTTCCAGTTGCTCGGGGGGTACAAATCGGGCCCCCAATTCGTAACCAAGCCCTGGCGGAAAAGTGCCCTTCATCTTTTCGACATGTTTCTCTAGTTCACTCAAGTCAAACACATAGTCCAATGCGATGGACACGTGGGCTGGCCCCACCAACTGCACCACGTGATCCACGTGCCGCGAATAGGTTTCGCTTGAAATATCGTTTTTTCCAAGAAAGATTCCCACGCCATTAATGCCAACGACCCCCCCTGTGGCTGCACAGGCTCGGATCAATTCGTCGGGGATGTTGCGGGGATGTGCGTGCAGCGCAGCGCAATTGCTGTGCGAGAAAATCAAGGGTTGCGTCGCCATGGCAAGAACCTCGCGCACCGTGCGGTGGCCAGTGTGGCTGAGGCACAAAAGCATTCCCACCCTTTCCATTTCTTGCACCATCGCGCGCCCGAAGTTCGTCAGACCACCATCCTCATCTTGGCAACCCCCCCCCGCTCGGTTGGAGGTGTTGTAGGCCATGAGCATCCAGCGTACACCCAAGTCGTAGTAGAGCTGGATGAGGCTGAGTTGGTCGCCCACAGCATTGGCGCCCTCAATGTCGAAACCCACTGCAAGGCGTCCAGTGGCGCGAGCACGCTCGACGTCACTAGCTTGCTGCAAAAGAAGGTACTCCTGCGGTCTGGCCAGAAGCCAATGACGCAGCGCAGCGATCATTCGCAAGTGCTCTTCGGGACCCTGTTCCCCGAAGCCAATGTTCACAGTGATGGCGTCAAAGCCTGCCGCCTTGTGCCGAGAAAGTTGGGGCAGGAAGGATGGGTCGTTCGGTCGCAGTGGCAAGCAGGCATGGTGATCCCAAACGGGCACAGCGTCGATCAGCTTTCGAGCAGTGGAAAGAGTGGCTTCAGTCATGAGCAGGTTGATATCAAGTGTTCGACCTTACGACAAGTGGGAAGCGATCTGTTAGGCTTCGGAAAAGAATTTTTAGGAGACTCGACCGTATGCAGCAAAAACGAGAAGGACCGTCAGTTCTGCCTTCGGCCCTCGATTTTGACAGCGAATGGCACCGCGCCGCTCAGGAAGATGGTCGTTCCCAGCGCATCTCTCGCAATGTGGTCCGCACCATTTATGAGCCACCCTACGGGAGCGGTATAACAGACACCGTGCGACTTGGGCCTGACGCTCTGGTCAATGTGATCAATTGTGTGGTGCCGCGTGCAGCTCACTGGACTTATGTTGACTCAGAGCCTCTGATCACGCTGCGTGCGTCATTGGCCTGTGATGTTGAATTTCGTTATGGCGCAGGTCCGGGATTGGTCTTCAACAGGCCTGAATTGACCTTGACTTGTATTCCACCCCATTTACCTCTAAGCGCTCACATTGTTGCAGGCGCAAGGCAACAAGGCATCGTGGCAGTGTTCAAGGCGCACAGCTTCGCCTCGAGATTCGGCTTGCTACCAGAAGACCTTCCGCCGGAATTGAGTGCCGCAGTCAATGGTGAATTTGAAATGGGGCGCATCGCCTCGTTTCCCATTGACCATCGGGTGGCTGCGTTGGTGGGAGACACGATCGACAGTCGCTTGCACGGTGAACTGCGAACAGTTCAGCTGGCTGGTCGAATTGCTGAACTGGTTGCCTACGCATTGGAGGCCATGCTGCATCAGCACGAGGTTCGTTCTGTGACCCTGCCGCGTCGTCGTGACCTGGACTTGGCTCGAGCGGCGCAAGCCCTTTTGGACCGCGAATATCGACGGCCTCCCAACTTCGCCGATCTGGCGCGCGAGATTGGCACCAGCCAGAACAAATTGAAGTCGGTCTTTAAACAGACTTTCGGGCTAACCATGGCCGACTACTGCCTTGAACGGCGTGTGCGTGAGGCTCAGCTATTGCTAATGGAAGCCACTCTCACGATAGCCCAGGTGGCCGAACGGGTAGGCTATGAACACCAGAGCAGCTTCGCTGCGGCTTTCAGAAACCAGGTGGGCATGTCGCCACGCGAGTATCGTTGTCACCGCGCCCCCTTTAGCCTAGAATTTCCTGCATAGTCTCAAAACTTTCGGATGGTCGGATCGCCTAAATTTTTGGTGCAAGGGCTCACACATCCTGTTCAAGACAGACTTATCTTCTCCATAACCCTACTCATGGAGCCTTCAAGATGCCCAAGTCCTTTCGCCTTAGTGTAATGATGTTGTCCCTTTCTGCAGCATGGCCAGTGATGGCCCAGCAGGCACCTGCAACCCCAGCATCAGAAGATGAGTCGCAGCGCATCGTCGTCACAGCCAACAAGCGCTTGGAGAAGCAGCGCGAGGTAGCAGGAACAGTGTCCGTGCTCTCTGGCGGTGACCTGGAGCGTATCGGAGCGCGTGATCAAGAAGACTTTCTGAAACTGACTCCTGGCGTTCAACTCAATCGGGGCGACCCTAACAACAACGGCATCACCATTCGCGGGCTGAGCAGTCAGGCGTCTCCAGAGAGCGGTGGTGCACAACAAAATCCCAGCGGTCGCTACCTAGAGGACGTGCCCTTGGCCTCTCCAATTGGCAAGGGACTGGTGGCAGACATTCTGCCCTTCGACCTAGACCGCATTGAAGTGTTGCGCGGGCCACAGGGAGCGTTGTTCGGATCTGGCTCGCTCGGCGGCGCTTTACGTTATGTGCTGGCCAAGCCCGATATGAAGTCGTTCGGAGCTACAGCGCAGATGGGGCTTAGCAGTGTGTCTCAAGGCAAGACGGCTCCTTCTTTGTACGGCATGGTCAACGTGCCTTTAAATGAAACTGCTGCATTGCGTGTGGTGGCCTTTGACAGAACTTCCCCCGGCTTCATCGACAACACGGGAACCAAGACTCAAGATGCCAATAAAGTGCTTCAGACCGGCGGGCGAATTTTGCTGACCGTGAAGCCCATGAAAGAATTGACGGCCACCCTTGTGGCCAGCACACAAAAGACAAAGCAGGATGACTTCAGCTATGTCTATGGTGATCCCAAAAAATTAGAACACGACAATCCCACATTGGGACGCGGCACTTCTCAGTTTGACTTCTCTAGCCTCACAGTCGATTACGACTTGGGCAGCACGACACTGACCTCCATCACCGGCAATTGGAAGACAAAGTCCAATGGTGTTGGGGATGACACCCGCTTGTTTGGAACGCTCGGAATGGCACTGCCACTGGTGGCTCGGGTTAGCTCGGGCACCAGCGAATCACAATCTCAGGAATTGCGTATTGCAAGCAAGCCCGGGGGTAACTTCAGTTGGGTGACTGGTATTTTCTATCAAACGAACAAGGGTACTGGCGGCGGCAAGCAAAGCGATCCCTCAGGTGCATTTGGTGTGGTGGACTTGGTCGACTTGAATACCAAGCAAAACGCCAGTGAAAGCGCAGTTTTCTTTGACGGTGAATACAGCCTTGGCGGCGGCTGGAGTGCTGGTTTGGGCGGACGCAGTTACAAGACCAAGACATCGTTTCAGCAAACTGGCACTGTCTTTGGCGGCCCTAGCAATTCCCCAATATTGGCTGGCGGCGACGAAGGCACAACGCCCAAGGCAAGCGTCAAGTACCGTTTCAACAGCAACATGTGGTACGCCTTAGCTTCCAAAGGTTACCGCTATGGTGGTGTCAATGAGGGCCCACCTCCCACGCCGTTCAAGTCAGACAGTCTGTGGAACTATGAGACCGGCGTGAGGCTGGTTCCAGCGCCTGGGGTTCAGCTGGACCTCTCAGCCTACAAGTTGGACTGGACCAATGCACAATTCACCTACTTCGCAATGAATGGGGCACTGCCTTTCTCTGGTATCGGTAACGTCGGTAAGGCGAGCAGCACCGGCCTGGAAGCTGCTTTGCGTTGGAAAGTTAGCCCCGTGTTCGATGTGGCAGCCTCACTGGCCAGTATCGACGCCAAGACCACGCAGGACGTCAAGACTTTGGCAGGCCGCGCACCCGTTACTATCGCTTCAGGTGCACAACTTCCTGGTACCGCCAAATTGCAAACAGCACTGCAGGGTAACTACCGTTTCAGCGGCCCGTTAGGCTCAGCTGGCCGCTTTAACGTCACCCACACCAATGTGGGAGATCGAGTGATTGATCTCACGGGTTTCTACAAGGCGCCTGGTTATGAGTCTTTGGATTTCGGTGTGAATTTCAGCAAAGGCAACTGGATACTGGCTGCAGCTTTGACCAACGCTACTGATCAGCGCGGTATCATGAACATCCAAGGCACGCCGGATGGCAACAAGAATTTCCAACAGTACTATCTGCAGCGGCCACGTACTCTGGATCTGTCGGTTCGCTACGACTTTTAAGGATAAATGAACACGAGCGCTGAGCAAAACTCCAATCCAGTTCCGGCGCCTGACACCTCAGCCAGTTGGCGTACGTTGGCTGGCGCTGGGGTGCTCGCTTTGTTCGGTGTATCTGCCTTGTATGGCAGCACTTTTGGGCTTTTCCTAATTCCGCTGCAGCAGAGCCTGGGTTGGAGCCGAGGCGAGATTGCCTTTTCCCTCACTTTGTCAACCTTGTTCACACCGCTTGTGGCACCGCTGACAGGATGGGTGATTGACAAATTTCCTTTGCGCCCGCTTATCTTGACAGGCATCGTTCTGCAATCGGCCAACTTCGCAGCGTTTTCCTTCATGGAAGGAAGCGTGGCGGTGTACTACGGTCTGTGCCTGCTGTTGATGGTCACTGCAGCTGGTGCATCGCTGTTAAGTCTGGCCAAACTTGTACAAGGTTGGTTTGACAAGTCGATGGGGCGAGCCCTTGGTATTTTGTTTGCGTGTGGGGCCGTTGGTGCCATCATTCACCCCTTGTGGACGCAAGCGGTCATCACCCAATTTGGTTGGCGACAGGCCTTTCTTGTGATGGGTACCCTCAGCCTTTTGATGTGCGGTTTGGCCGCCTTAATGTTAGTGCGCGAGCGAGTCCCCCGAGGTCCAAGTTCTGTTACAAATGAGCAATTCAAACGCATTGGTGACACTACGCTTACCTCGCAAGTTGCCAGCGTTCCGCAGTCAATGGCCGCTTTTCTGCGAGACGCCATCTGGTGGAAGCTAGCCCTTTTCAACATGTTATTTGCACTAGGCGTAGGCGCCATTTTTATGCACTTCGCTGCCTTGTTACAAGACCGCGGTGCTTCGCCCAGTCAGGCCGCGTTAGCAATGAGCCTGGTAGGACTGGGAAGCCTCTTGGGCAATGTTTTGGCAGGCTGGATGGTTGACCGCATACCAGCAGCCCGCCTAGCCGTGATCGTGATGGTCGCGCCAATGCTAGCTACCTTGATCATCTATGCTGGCGGTGGGCTATGGGTCAGCATCGCTGCAGCGGGTTTGTTGGGCCTGTGTTCGGGTGGTGACAACAGCGTGAGCATCCTTCTGGCGCGGCGTTATTTCAGTGCCGAGACTTTTGGCCGAGCAAGCGCTACACAAATGGTGGCGGTGGCAGCGGGGGGCGGTGTCTCGCCTTGGTTAGCGGGACTGGTACATGACCGCACCGGCAATTACGACTTTGCCCTCTTGATGGCTGCTGCCTGCATGGGAGGAGCTGCTCTTGCGGCTGCTTGGTTGCCTGAATTTCGCCCATGCGAAGCAACTACCGACAAGCCCGTCGGTGTAAAGGGCTGATGCCGTGCGTCGATTACGTGATGCCCTTTTAACCTTGCTGAGCTACGATGCTGCAGGCTTGCTGATTGCGGCTGCAGTAACTGGTTTGTTCTGGGTCGTGAGCTGTGTCTTGTCCAATAACTTCAGCGGTTTCTTCATAGCCTTGGGCTGCACCTTGGGACTGCTGCTGGCTGTTGCGTCTCTCAGTCACCTCTGGACTCTGACCAAGTTTCGAAGATCTGTGCCACCGCCTGGCCAAATGGTGGACATCGGTGGCTACCGCGTACACATGCTTGCCGAAGGTCAGGCGCGTGACGGTCGACCGCCAGTCGTATGGTTTGCTGGTGGCCATGCCAGCGGTTACGCCATGCATCATCTTCACCGTGCGTTTCGCGACAAGACTCGTTCCATCCTCATCGACCGGCCAGGCACTGGCTGGAGCGATGCGGGTCCATTTCCGCGCACCACGGCTCGCGAGGCGCAAGAGATGGTGATAGCGCTAGAGCGCGCTGGCGAAAAGGGCCCCTTTGTGTTCGCCGGTCACTCTTTTGGTGGGCTGTTATCTGCCAACATTGCGCGACGCCGGCCAGATCTTGTTCACACCTTGGTATTGCTGGACCCCACACCTTTAGAGACCATCGTCTTCGGCCCACGCCTAGGCGCATTGGCGGAGATGAGGCGTACGGCTTGGTTGGGCGGCTTCATGCAGCTGTTCGGACTGAACATGGCCCTGCGCGCCGAGGCGAAGGCGCGGAAAATTCCGGCTTACGCCAAGGCTATGGATGCCGCACGAACTGTGCTTGGCCCCGAAGTTGCAGCCGTTCGAGCATTAGAGTTCAATGCCGCTGCTTACTTCACTCAGGCATCCATCTACAGCGAGCTAAGTCCTGAGGGCGTAGCCGCTGTAGCATGGGACACTGTGGTCTATGATCGTGATCTGGGTGATTTGCCCGTGTGGTTGGTAGGTCCTCGCGACGACAACGACAGTGACATCGCACTGCTACCGGAGGCACAGCAAGGCGGTGATGCCAACGCGCGACGGATGTTCCGCTTCTTTGCAGCCACACGCGAGCGCTACTTAGCCACATCCACTCGCTCGCGTCGCGTTGTCGCGCCTGCGGGATCAGGTCACAACTTCATCTATGAAGAGTCGGAATGGACAATTGGTGTGATGCGAGAACTGATCTGCAGCAGTTGAACCGCACAACGAACCTCATCATCTAAGTTTCTACGGTGGCGCCAACGTGGTTAAGCCAATTCATGAGGTAATGTGCTTGGGGGCGTTCGGCCAGCATCCAAAGCCGATCTGATTCGTGGCGAACAAGCGTGATCGTGATGTCGGCCAACCGCGCTCTAGAGGCTGTGCCCGGCGAACGAGGTAGCGAGCGACTGTCGACCAATCGTAACAAAAGATCATCCAGTTGCGGCCCTTGTAACTCTAAGGCGAAAACACCATCCGACTGATCCACTGCACAGGCTAGCGACGTGTCTACCATAGCAGCCACTGCCGCGTCAGCATGTTCACGGTGCGTGGCTAGCAAGATCACTTCGCTAGGGCTGCGCCAAAGTGCCCAAGGGTTATGCCCGAGCACCTGTCCTGGGTCTGGTGCAGCAGAAATTCCAACGGCTTGCAAAGCTGTCACCAGTGCAGCGTCAGCCTCAGGTAAATGTCGCAATGCGATCATCACCAATATCTCCATTTTGCGCACGGACACAGGGCCCGCATTGAAGTCAGTCGCAGCCATTTAGGCGCTCTCCTTGCGGGTCGAAAAAGGGTGTGACCACCACCTTAGCATCAATAGACTTACCCAAATGATGCACGGTGATGATCTCACCTGTGCGGGCGCGCCCACTTTGCAGCATGCCCAGCGCCACGGGGTGTGCAAGGTTTGGGCTAGGGTGACTGCTGGTCACGAAGCCATCGATAAGACCCGGCGGGCCCGGTTGTGCCACGACATGCGCTCCGACTGGCAAACGCGTCTTCCGGTCCACTGGTATCAGGCCGACCAACTGCATGCGGGAGGCATCCAGCGATGCCGGCCTTAGCAGTGAGCGGCGTCCAACAAAGTTGGCAGCTTTCTTTGCGATGCCACGGTCCATGCCAATGTCGCCTGGCAATGTCGTGCCGTCAGTGTCGCCGCCCACGTGCAGAAAACCTTTTTCGGTGCGCATCACCATCAAGGCTTCAATGCCGTATGGCACCACGCCAAGGTCATGCCCGAAATCCCATAGACGATTTATGAGCGACGAGGTTTCTTGTGCAGGCAGATTGATCTCGTAGCCAAGCTCACCGTTGAAGCTGGCGCGCAAGACACGCATGCGGATACCAGCGTGATCGATATCGCGAAGCGTCATGTGTTTCATTGTCCCGGGTGCGAGCGTTGCGTCGAAGCCCGCCTTCTCAAGCAGCGCCCATGCCTTGGGGCCGCTCACAGTGACATTACCCCAAGCAGAAGTGACTGGCGTCACCAGCACGCGGTGGTTAACGTACTCGCACTGCAGCCACTCCTCGAAGGCCAGCGCCACGCGATCTACACCGCCCGATGTGGTGTTCACCCAAAAGTGGTCCGGTGCCAGTCGCGCAACGATGCCGTCGTCGAATACCACGCCGTTCTCGTTGATCAAGATACCGTAGCGCGCGCCACCCACTAGCAGAGTCGACATGGTGCCAACGTACATCAAATCTAAGAAGTCAGCAGCATCGGGTCCAAAGACTTCAATTTTGCCAAGCGGCGAGCCTTCGAAAAGCCCCACTGTTTGTCGCACCTGAAAGGCTTCGCGCTGCGCCGCTTGCTCTAGGCTTTCACCTTGGCGTGGATAGGACGCGGGGCGGAGCCAACCACCAAAGTCTTCGAACAAACCTCCCCGCTCGGTATGCCAGTCATGTCCTGGCATGCGCTTGAGCGGCTTGATACGCTCGCCGCTTCGCCCCCCAGCAATGGTGTTGATCGTCACTGGCTTAAACGGTGGGCGAAACTTGGTCGTGCCTACTTGAGGCGGCGTGCGCTGCGTGAATGTGCCCATCAGAGCGATGGCATTGACATTGCTTGTCTTGCCCTGGTCGGTGGCCATGCCCATGGTGGTGTAGCGCTTTAGGTGTTCAACCGAGCGAAAATTCTCTTGCGCCGCCAATGCCACGTCGCTGGCGGCGACATCGTTTTGCAAATCGACGAAGATCTTTCCGGGAGTTTGATTGAGAGCTGAAAGAGCAACTGACGTAGGACGGTTGTCGGCAGGTACGCAACCAACATCGAGCTTACCAGCACAAGCGCCGACCACGGTGATGCCAGGCAGGTCTTTGCTCGGCACGAACATGGAGGACCTCTCGTCCCATTGCAAACTTCCGCCGGCCATTGAATAAAGATTCACGGCCGGTGTCCAGCCACCGGCAACCGCGATGCAATCGACGAGGATCTCGTGGCGTTGACGGCCGTCATGGCTGATCACCGTAACGCCTGTTACCTCTCGCCCTCCTTGTACCGAAACGATAGCGCTTGAGCGATAAACCGGCACACCCGTTGGTGCTTGTGCAGCAGTTTTATCACGATGATCGATGATGGCGACCACTTCAATACCAGCCGCCTTTAAAGAATGAGCTACCTCATAGGCGCTGTCACATGCTGCAGCCAACAGCACCCGCCGCCCGCATGCGACGCCGAACAGCTCGGCATAGCGCTGTACGGCACTGGCCAACATCACGCCCGGTCGATCGTTGTCTGGGAACAGCATGGGCCGTTCAAAAGCGCCGCAAGCCAGAACAATGTGTTCAGCACGTATCTTCCAAAGACGCTCGCGGGTTTGGCCGTTTTCGTCCAAAACCTGAACAGCAGAAACGAACTGATGGTCATAAAGACCAATGACTGTGCCAGCTTTCACCACACGCACACCAGCCTTCTCAATCTGCCCCGCGAGTGTCGCTATCTGAGTACGAGCTGCTTCACCCTGCGCGGCGGTCCAACCACCAAGTTGTGACTGCCCTTCCATCAGCAATACATCATGACCAGCATGTGTGGCTTCGAGAGCTGCCTGCATGCCAGCCATGCCACCACCCACCACCAAGGTATGAACGTGCATCGAGAGTTCGTCATAGCCATCAGGATCGGGGCCGCTATGCGGGTCAGCGGCATGACCGAGACCGGCTGCGCGGCGAATGGCCGGCTCGAAAAAGCGCCAAGCTGGCCACATGAAAGTCTTGTAATAGAAGCCTGCCGGCAACAACCCTGCGAAGTAGTTATTAATCGACAAAATATCAAACTTTAAACTCGGCCAGACATTGCCAGGACGCGCTACCAGCCCCTCGTACAAGTTGATGTCAGTGGCTCGCGTATTGGGTGTGCGCCGAGCGTCGTCGCCAATTTCGAATAAGCCGTTAGGCTCTTCAATGCCGCAAGAAAAAATACCGCGGGGTCTGTGCAACTTGAAGCTGCGGGCCACATGCATCCAACCAGTAGCCAACAGCGCAGAGGCTAGCGAATCGCCAGAGTAGCCTTGGAGCGTTCGTCCGTCAAAGTTGAAGTTCAACTTTTGCGAACGGTCAATCCAAGCGCCAGCCAGGCCGGGCAAGCGATAAGCGCTCATGGTTCACTCCTCGGTGCCGGCTCGGTGATGCCATAGACCGCATCCACTTCGTGGTTCACGGTGTTGCGACGAACATTGAACCATTGGCCGCAACCGAAGGTGTGACGCCATCGCTCGGCATGGGCACCCTTGGGATTCTCGCGAAAGAAAAGATAGCGACCCCAAGTGGCATCGTCACAGTCAAGTTGGGGGCGCAAAATAGCGGTGGTGCCACCACAGTGGAACTCATTGGCAGCACGCGGGCCACACCAGGGACATTGAATTTGCATCATGGATAAATTTTCCTGAGCCTCAGTGAGCAATACCTGCAGCAGCAGCTTCATCAATCAGCCTTCCGGAGTGAAAGCGATCTAATTGGAAAGGCTCGGCCAATGCGTGATGCCGTCCAGTGGCCAACCAATGCGCGAGAGTCCAGCCGCCCACTGGAATGGCCTTGAAACCTCCTGTGCCCCAGCCGCAATTGATTGCCAGTCCAGGAACCGACGTCGGGCCGATGATAGGGCTAGAGTCGGCTACGACGTCGACAATGCCCGCCCATTGCCGTAACAGGCGAAGCCTTCCTAAGCTTGGAAACATCTCGGCTGTGGCCGCCACGACTTGCTGCATCACATCGAAGCTGCCACGCTGTGCATACGATGGGAAGTGGTCGAGTCCACCGCCAATCACCACCTCTCCTTTGTCACTCTGACTCCAGTATGCCGCCAGTGATGGCGACATCGTCACGGTGTTGAGCACCGGTTTCACTGGCTCACTCACCATCGCCTGTAGCGCATAACTTGTGACTGGCAGTTCAGCGCCAGCCATAACCGCTAGAACTGATGAATGCCCCGCCACAGCCAGCGCCACTTGTTCTGCGCGGATTGGACCTCGGGGCGTCTGAACGCCCACCACTCTATCGCCCTGTTTGAGAAAACCCGACACTGGACAGTTTTGCACGATATCAACGCCCAGCGCAGAGGCGGCGCGCGCATAACCCCAAGCAACGGCATCGTGCCGTGCCGATCCGCCACGGCGCTGAATGAAGCCACCCAAGATGGGGAAGCGCGCACTGGCGCTGAAATTCAGTCGCGGCTCTAGCGACTGCACCTCGTGAACATCCAGCAAGTCCGCGTCAATTCCGTTGCAGCGCATCGCATTGGCCCAGCGGCTTTGTGCGTCAAGATCGTGCCGCGAATGTGCAAGCGTCAGCACACCGCGCTGACTCAGCATGATGTTGTAGTTGAGCTCTTGCGACAATCCCTCATAGAGTTTCAGAGAGAAGTCGTACAGCCGCGCACTTTCGGGGTAAAGGTAGTTGGACCGCACGATGGTGGTGTTGCGGCCGGTATTGCCACCGCCTATCCAACCAGCCTCCAGAACCGCTATGTTTGTGATGCCGTGATTCTTTGCCAGATAGTAGGCCGTAGCAAGACCATGACCACCGCCTCCCACAATCAACACGTCATAAGCCGGCTTAGGCTCAGCCTCGATCCACGCGGGTGCCCAGTCAGCATGCCCGCGGCGTGCAGCATTTAACAGGTTCCAAAGTGAGTAACTTGTGCGCAGTTTCATGCTCTGTACATTAAGGCTTGTTCGTCAATTTGTCTTCGGCTGGTCGCACACAAACTTAGGAGCGACGCACTTCAT
>CAMBWM010000049.1 GCA_945871335.1 Polaromonas sp. YR568
TGGAAAGACTCCATGTCGTCGACTGCACGCTGCAAGCTGTTGACTTTCTCGGCACTTTCTTCAGACTCGCCGCGGACCAGTGCCGCCATCAGGCGGCGCAGCAGTTGTTTAGGGTCGTCTGCAGGCGGGCTAAGGCCACGCGCCAGCCAAGCTTCAGCCCCGATGCCGGCGGCTACCGCCTGGCTGAGCGCCTGCGGGGTGAGCTGCGCCATGGACAGCTGCATGCTGCGCCACTGGGCCTGCAAGTCGGGGCGCGGCAGGCTTTGCAAGATGGCGTCCAGCGTGCCCGGGCGAAACATTTCAGCCACACCCTGCGCCAGCGGCGGGCGAAACAACAAGTTGGCTACTTTCGAGAAGAAAACGCTGGCGTCTGGTGCAGTGGTCAGCGCCGGCAGGGCCGTGGTGGCCGGCAACAGCTGCAAACTCCAGGGGCCGCTGGGTGAGCCCTGGACCCGCAGCGACAGTTTTTCTCCTTCAGCCCAGGGCGAAGGGCGCGGCAACTCCAGCATGCGACCGCGCAGCAGCAAGGCCATGTCACCGTTCGGGCGGGTTTGCACCAAAGCCTCTACAACCTCACCGTCAGTTAGCCCCAGGGCACGGGCCGCCGGAGCGGCCAAAGGCAACAACTTTCCTTCAAGAAAAATTGGGTTTGCGCGGCCAGCCAACTGACTGGCCTGAGCGCCTTCGATCAAGGAAAGCGGACCCAGCGCCGCTGCTGCTCAGCTGACGTCGGTGCGGCCGCGCGCGGTGTGTCTTCTGTTTCCAGCAATGGCGTGGCCACAGCACGCAACAGTTGGACAGGGTCCGGCACATTCAAGGGCTCTGTGGCGCGCATGCGTGAGGCCTGACCGCCAGGAAATGCCTGCGGATTGAGTTCGATGAAAGCGTTACGCAGCAACTCGACTCGCAGGGGACTGTCGGCCATGGTTTTTTGAATCACCTTGTCAAGTGACTCACCGCGCAGCACTTTGTAGGTGCGGCCAGACGCCACCACGGCCGGTTGGACAGGCGCAACAGGAGCGACAGCCTTAGGGGCAAGGTTGGGCGGAAATATGGCCGGCCGGGGTGCCTGATTTGGGGCTTGGATTTGGATTTGGGTTTGTGTTGGGGTTGGGGTCTGAGCTGGGAGCTGAGCCAAGGCCTGCCCCGCGGCCAAAGCTGACAGCAACAGGGCCAAAACCAGCGCCTTGGGCGCTTTAACACCGCGCAAGGTGCAGACAGGGGGATGGATGGAGGACTTGTTCATGGGGCTTCCTTGTCGGAGGGGACAGCTGGTGGAATAAGTTATTTAAGCAGGTAGATGCCACAGCTTCAACGCATCACGTCCAGGCTGGGCAAAGTCTGGGGCTGCCAGGCAAGCCACTGGGTGCGAACCTGGTCGGCCGGGCCAGCTAAAACTTGCAACTGGGCATGGTGGGCGTAGACGCGCTGAACCCTGGCCAGCACCACTTGTGCGACAACGCCAGCTTCAAGAATTTGCTGTGGAAAGCGCTTTTGATCGGCCAGCACCCACTCGTCACCAGCGCGCACACCAGCCAGCAAGCCGGCGTTGATGCGCAGGTCGGCACCACGGGCTTGAGTCACTTCAGGCTTCACGCTCTCGCAAGCCAGGCGCGCACCCATATCTTGCGTCCACTGACGGACATGGCTGGCCAGCTGTTCGCGTGCCTGAAGTGGCAGCAAGTTGGCACTGTAAGCGCCAGTCTGAGGCGGCATGGAAATATCGGCACTGGCGACAAAAACCGGCTTGCCACTGCCCTGCGCAGTGACTGAGAAATGAAAGCGCATCAGCGTAGGCGCCGGTGGATCGGGGAACAAAGGGTTTTCGCGCCACATGATTTTTCCTTCATGTGCAGGCGCCACCTTGGGAACTTCAGCGGGCACTGGAGAGACGTTGACAACAGCGCGCCACGGCAGGTTTTGTTCGCCGGCACCCGTGAGGATTTGCTCATAAGCGGAGAGTTTGTCGCTACTTTGCTGAATCATTCGCCAAGCACTGGCCGAGGCGCCGGCTTGCAGCAACTGTTCCCGACCGAATTGGCTCAAGGCGTGGGCTATCGCCGCATCTTGGTGGCTCCACTGGCCATCCACTGAGATTTGCAGACCGATGAGGTGGCGCAGCGAGACCTGTTTTTCACAGTTACGTAGCTTGGCGGCAGCGGCCAAATCAGCGGAGCTGGCGTCTGGCGAGGCTTTGCTCTCTTGCAACTTGAGTTGGGCCTGAGGCCGCCCGCTGCTGTCGCGCAGGTAACTAAGTACCTGCACCCCGCGCACTTGCATGCCCGAGCGAAAACTGCTGCCTTCGCGCAACACGCCCTGCCCGTCTATCCAGGCCACGCTGTCTACCCGGGTAGGGCCTTGCAGGGCAGCTTGCACCAGACCTGCGCGTATGCCTTCCAGGCGTTCTTCAGGGCTCAAACCTGTGACGGCCTGGGCCAGCGCCACTGGAGCACAAACTGCAAGAGCCAGCCAAGCGAGTCGATGTTTCATGGCAACGGGCCAGGTAAGTACGTAGGCTGGATCAGCGGTTTCTGGCGATGACCTGACCCAGGTACAGGGTTCTCAGGTCCTTGACCACGGCTTTGTCCAAAGACAAAGTGGTCTCGTAGGTGTCATCACTGGTCGGCGTGATGCTGACCAACACAGCGCCGTAGATCACACCTTCGACGCGGGTGCGGAAGGTGTCGCTTTGCACCACCATGTCGGCCACCGAGGTGCTTGCATCGAGTTGCTGACCGTAAACCTGCTCAGTCAAAGAGCGGTAGGCGTCCAGCTTGG
The DNA here is from genome assembly GCA_945871335.1 of Polaromonas sp. YR568. The sequence goes on from CAMBWM010000049.1 coordinate 2,779, forward strand.
AAGCGCGGATAGCCAGCAAACGTTGCTGTGCCGGGTTGCGGTGGTTTTGCACGCTGATCACAGCGTAGCCACTGGCGGTCAGTGTCTCACGCTTTTCGACCATGGGCGCGATCATGCCGGCCACTTCAGCCGGGCTGGGCTGGGCAACAGCGGGTTTAATGGGCTCGGCAACAGCGACTTTGCTGGGCTGGGCAGCGGGGGCTACGGCTCTGAGTTCAAACTGTAATTGGTCATGAATGTTCTGGCAGCCGGAGAGGCTTGCTCCCCCTAGGACGAACATAAAGGACAAGGCCAGCGATCGCGTTGCGGGGATTTTCAGACGGGTCATGGCATGGTCTTTCTCAGGTAGGCATGGGCTAAAAGCATCACCCTCAATATCGACAGTTGGAGCACAAGCTTGAGTCGCTTGCCATCAATTTTGAGATATTTCGACCTCCCAATTGATGCATCCAAGTCACAACAATCAATTAAATCATTAGAGATTAATTATTATTGTGTAATATAGCCAGTAAATATGTGTTGTTGAGAGCTTCTCGTCAGGCGGGGTAACCCTGATGAATCTGTTTTTTCCATACGCCTGACACCCTACTTCACTTGTCTTTGCCTGTGGCCAGCAAAAAAACCAACTCTTATATCGGATCTAGCGAGGCCGCCAAGGCGGTTCGCAATATGGTTTCGCTCGTCGCCGACTCCACCGCCACGGTACTGATCACTGGCGAAAGCGGTACGGGCAAGGAACTGGTGGCCCGCGCACTGCACGACGAATCGCTGCGCAAAGACGGCAATTTTGTACCCATCAACTGCGCGGCCATCCCCAAGGATTTGCTCGAGAGCGAGTTGTTCGGCCACCGCAAAGGAGCTTTCACAGGCGCTGTGGCAGACCGGGTGGGTCGCTTTGAGCTGGCCCACGGTGGAACTATTTTCTTAGATGAGATTGGCGACTTGTCGCTGGACATGCAAGTTAAGTTGCTGCGCGTCTTGCAAGAAAGAACCATTGACCCGGTAGGCGGCCTGCGGCCTGTGCAAGTCCATGTGCGGGTGGTTGCTGCGACGCACCGGGACCTGGAAGCCGAGATTGAGGCCGGGCGCTTTCGGGAAGACTTGTATTACCGCCTGAACGTTCTGCCGCTGAACACAGCGCCACTGCGTGAGCGATGTGAAGACGTGCCTGAGTTACTGAAGTTTTTTGCAGCTCATTTTGCCGGGCCGGGCAAACAGCCCGTCACTTTTACCGATGATTTTCTGCACGCTTTGCAGGCCTACCACTGGCCTGGCAATGTACGGGAATTGTCTAATTTGATAGACCGTTTTAGCACTTTGTTTGCTTGCCAGCATCTGGCCCTTGGCTCAATACCGGCGAACTTGTTGCCACGCGGTCTGGCGGCCTTGCAGGCTGAGCGCTGCGACAGCGCCCCGGTCAGCTTGCTGCCGCCTGCGCCGGCGCGCCACGAACTGCTGTCGGCAAACGAGCTAAGCCGCTCAGTGCCTGAGAGCAGCAACGAGGTGGAAGACATCATCATGCTGGCGCAAGGCAGCATACCGACACTGCCGGTGGGCGGTGTTTCTTTGAAGGACAGGCTCGCAGACATAGAGCGTGACCTGATTTCCCAGGCGCTCGCCCGAACAGACGGCAATGTGTCTCAGACGGCCCGCTTACTGAGCCTTCAGCGCACCACCTTGATCGAAAAAATTCACAAGTACGACCTGCGTCCGGCGAGCACTGTCAGCGAGTCACCGCTCTCGGCCTGATCGCCTTTTAAAGCCGGACTTAATTTGTGTCCGGCGCTCGCGGGTACTGCAGCATACGGTCGCGGTTGCGGTCTGCGGCCAGTTTGGCGTTTCTGGCGTCAGCCGCTTGTCGCTCGCGCAACTCCCGTTGCTGCTTTTCCATCTCACGGCGAACTGCACCGGCATCCCCGAGAGCGCCCTCAAGCCCTTTCATCTGACCCGACAGGGTTTTCAAGGCGCCGGCCTGGGCTTGCAGTCGGCCGTCCAGGGCTTGCACTTGCTTGCTCATGGACTGGGTCTTGCCGTCAAGCTGCTTGACCAGCATGTCCGGGGTGGCCTGGGAGGTCTTGATAACTTCTTCCAGGCGGGCGTCAATTTTGGTTTGTAACGCTGCCGAAGCCTCTTGCTTGACCATCAGCTCTTGCAGCGCTTGCTGCACCGAACCGACAGACTCCATAGAGGCATCCATGCCAACCACGCGTTTACCGATGGCCAGCATCATGGTGTCAAGTTGCTCCACGCGGCTTTGCAAGCGCCAAGCCATGGCGCCGAAAACGCCGCAAGCGACCACCATCAAGCAGCCACACAGGAAAACCAGGAAAAATTGCAGCCGGCGTTGCTGCACGTGGGCGTCCACCAGTTTTTTGGAGGCCAAGCGCAACTCAATACCGGCATCAGCTGCCATGCTCGCAGATCGGGTGGCCAGTTCGGCCGAATCCATGAGCACCAACTTCATGTCGGTCATGTTGTGCTCATCGATAGCCTTGTCGGCTGCGGCCAAATCTAGCGAATCACCTGCACCTGCAGGGTTGGTGGGATCCATGTCAGTCTCCAGGGCTTAACGCCATTGCTTATCAGCTGGCACGCTTTATTTAGTCGCTTTGCCTTGCAGTGAGTCGAGCTTGCTACGAATTTTGTCGTTTTCGATTTTTAGATGGACCACACGGGCCGGGAAATTCATCTGCATCATCTCGGCCATCGCGTCAGAAAGATCCGGTGTCCCTTCAGAATCGGCATGCGCAGGCAAAACTTGAGGCGCAGCCACTTCAGCCGGGGCCTCAGTAGGCTGTAAGTCCGCTTCATAAACGCCCTTTTCAGCGATCGGTGGCGGTACTTTGACAAAGTGGTCGTTTTCAAATTGTGGGATCAGGGGTCCTGCCTCAGAGGCGCCACGTGCCACAGCGCCTGGAATGTCATGCTCTGGCGCTTGGACACGCTGCTCAGGTGGCAGCAACTCGGTGTGATCATTGGTGGCTCTTTTGAGCAGCAACCCCCCTAAAGGTGCGGCCTGGTTTGAGGTATCAGGGGCGAGCGCGCGGCCTTGGTGAATGTCGCGCTCAAAGCTAGGCTGCTCAGCCGCCTTGGCCGCAGCCTGCCCTTCGGGCACGGCCAACCGGTGGTCCAGCAGTTGGTGCTCCAAAGTCAGTCCTTCTTCAGCCGCCAGCACTTTACGCACTGAGGGCTCAATGGCTTCGGCTTTTTTACCGACAGCCATGTGGCTGCCTTCTTTCATGGTCACCTGGTGTGGTGCGTCATGGCGGATGATTTCTTTATCTTTATCGCTCATGTTCAGTTTTCCTATCGCTTGGCGGCAGTGGGCTGATCGGGGGTGAATTGCTCGCGCAGTGAACTCGCGGTACGCACCCAGGTTTCGGCCGGGACGCCCCGACTGCGGGTGAAATTAAAGGCCAGTTCACGCGTGGCAAACGGGCCGGATACAACGACAAAGTAAGCCATTTTCTGGTTGGGGCGGTACACCGCAACGATGCGGGCTGCTGACAGCGCAGCTTGAGATTTTTGCCACTGCAGGGCCGCATCGTACGTCGGCATGGCCGCATGCTGAACCACGTAGGTGCCGGCCGGCATAGGTTTGAGCCAAGCTTGAGCCGCCATGGCTTCTGCCGGGGCTTCAATGGCTTCTGCTGTGACAGATGCTTTTGCGGGTACCGCCTCGGCAGGATTTGCAGGTTTAGCGGGGGCTGGCAAAGTTGCTGCAGTGGAGGGCGCGGCATCGGCAGGCGCGGTGCTAGCGGCTGGCGAAGCAGCCGGCAAAGCACCTGGCGTCGGGGCAGCAGCCGGCGCCGCGTCAGCAGCGGGCGCCGCGTCAGCGGGCGTAGCCGGCGCAGTGGTGGCCACGACGGCGGCGGCAGGGGTGGTACCCAGCAGCTTGCTACGGGCCCAGTGCTGCGCCAGTTGCAAACGGTCTAGCGTAAAAACGTCCGGGTGAAGCCAGGCGGTGGTGCCGACCGACAGGACAGCTAGGAAAGAGATGGCCGCAAGCCAGCGTAAATAGTCGCCACGCCCGCGCTGAGTGGGCACTTTGTCTTTGCCTGGTTTGTTTTTCTTTTTTGAGTCAGCGCCGCCGGAAAAAGTAAACACCTCGGTGCCAGCGGGCTCGCGGGAGGCGCCAGCATCAAAGCCCAGTGGATCGATACCCGCCGGGTCGGCTTGCACCGCCTCGCCGGGTTCAGGTGCCCGCATTTTTTCAAGCAATGCTTTGACAGCCCCTTCGCAACCGTCTTCACGGCCCTGGACCAGCATGGCTTGGGCTTGTTCGGGCGTGGGCGACTCTATGTCCCAGCGCAACATGCGCCGGTCAAAGGACTCAAAAATCTTGCGACTTCGGGCGCTGGTGCCCAGCAGCAAAACGATGCGAATATTGGCACCGGGGAAATTTTGAACCAGGCGGGCCAGCAGCTGCACTTCATGATCGGCAAGAGCGCCAGCGTCGTGCACGATCATGATGCGGGCTGCCGACTCTTGGCCTGAGAGCTTCATGGCTTGCTCGACTGACTGGCTGGCCAGCACTTCGTTAAAGCGGGTCAGCATGGCCGCTGTGTCAGCCGGGAAATAAACCTCCAGCTGGCTGGTCGGCGAACTCTCGCGCAAACGTGCAAACAACAAACGGCTGTAATGGTCCAGCGCGGCTTCGCGGTTGCTCGACAAGGCCAAGCTGCGGCCGTCCCGCAGAACGCCGGCTACACAGCCCTCAAGACGCAGGCGGTCGGCCTGGCGGAAATAGACAGTCGACATGCCCGCGGCATCGAGGCTCACGTTGACATTGAATTCGCTCATGCTTGACGCTCCACAAGGTTTTCACGCTCGCCCTTGGCATTAAAGCGCATAGCCGGCGGCACTTTAGGCTGCGGCCGGGGCATCGGCTCGACCCCGGGACGCACTTGCGCCAAGCTGAAGACGTAGGCGATGACCGGGGCCACAGCATGGTACAGCGCTTCCGGAATGGTCTTGTTGACCTCGGTTGTGAAGTACAAAGCACGGGCCAATTGAGGCGAGGAAAAAATTTCTACGCCGTGGAGTCTAGCTTCTTCGCGGATGCGCGCTGCCATGTGGTCAGCGCCTTTGGCCAGCAGGACCGGCGCACCGTCCGAGCTCGGGTCATAGGACAGCGCAATTGCAAAGTGTTCAGGGTTGGTGATGATGACGTCGGCGTCCTTGACGCTGTCCATCATGCGGGCGTTGGCCATCTCGCGCTGGCGACGGCGGATTTGCTGCTTGACCTCGGGCCGGCCTTCCATATCCTTCATTTCGTCCTTGACCTCTTGCTTGGTCATGCGCATGCGCTTCATGAACGACCAGCGTTGGTAAGGAGCGTCCAACAGAGCGATCAGTACCAGACTGACCGTGAGCCAGAGAGCCGACTTGGTGAGCAACGTTCCGGCAATGGCAAGGGCCGGCTCCAAGTTCATATTGCCCAGCTGAATCAGCTCGTTCATGTGCTTGTCAACCAGCGCCCACAGCACGCCGGCGACCAGCGAAAACTTGGCCAGCGACTTGAGCAACTCCACCGCAGCGCGGGTGCCCAACATGCGTTTGATGCCTTCTAAGGGGCTGAGCTTGCTGAACTTGGGAGCGACACTCTTCAGGGAAAAATGAAAGCCGCCGGTCGCACCAGAGGCCAAGATGGCCACGATGGCGGTCACCGCCAGCACTGGTAAGACCAGCATCAAGGCTTCGAGCAACTGGCTGGCAAAAGTGGCCGGCAGCAGCGTGGGGGTGTCCAGTGTGCGGCGGTCAAAGGTAAAGCTGCTTTTCAGCATGTCCGACAGGCGGGAGACCCACACCCCTCCCATCATCAGCAGGGTAAAGACGGCCGCAATCATCACGGCGGCGGCGGGCAGCTCAGTCGAGCGGGCCACCTGACCGTCTTCACGCGCGCGTTTGAGCCGCCGCGCTGTGGGTTCTTCGGTGCGTTCTGAGCCGCTTTCAGACATGGCCGCTCACCTTGAAAATCAATTGCATCATGGCAGGCCCGCCAGGCTGCGGATCTGCAGCAGTCCTTGCAACCACAGCCACTGAATCCGGCTGCCGATATTGGCCAGCGATAAAAGCAGCACCACAAAACCGACCACGATGGTGGCTGGTAGACCCACGGAGAAAATATTCAAGCTTGGCGCTGCACGCGTCACCACGCCCAGACCGATGCTGATGAAAAGCAAGGTCACCATGACTGGCAAGGCAGTGAGTAAAGCGCCTAAAAAGATCATCGAGCTCCAGCTGACCAACTGGGCGTAAGCTTGCGGCCCGAACAGCGAGCTGCCCACGGGCAAGGTGGCAAAGCTCTCCAAAATAAGGGCCAGCAACATGGCGTGACCACCCAGGCTGACGAAAATAAGCGTCGACATAATCAGCAGAAACTGCGCGATCACCGGCACGTTACCCAGGTTGGGGTCGATCAAGCTGGCCATCGACAAGCCCATTGAGTTGGAGATGGTCTGACCGGCCACCACCACCGCAGCGGTCACAATTTGCAACGCCAGACCCATGAAAACGCCAATCACCAGCTGGTTGCCTATTTCAAGCAGTCCGGCCGGTGACAGCGGATCAATGTCCGGCCATGTGAACAGCGGATAGACCATCACCGACAGCGCCAAGGCCAGCAGGACGCGAATGCGTACGGTCAGTGCCGACAAGGAAAAAACAGGTGCTGCCAAAAGCAGCGCTGAAATGCGCAGCATGGGCCACATGAAAGCGTAAAACCGCTCGACGATATCGATGGCTGCGATGTTCATTAGGCGAAGAAAAATTCAGGTGAACAGGGTCGGTATGCGCATGAAGATACCGCGCGTGTACTCGACCAGCATGGCGATCTGCCAGCCACCCACAACAGCCAGGGTCAGAGCCATGGCAGCCAGCTTGGGAATGAAGCTCAAGGTCGCCTCGTTGACAGAAGTTGCAGCCTGAACGATACCGATCACCAGACCGACGGCCAGCGCCATGCCCAGTAGCGGGGCTGAAATCAATACGGTCATCCAGAGGGCTTGGTTGCCAATTTCAACGACGGTGGAAGTGTCCATGGTGTTATTTTTTTCTTAATTTGTTACAAAACTGGCGGCCAGTGATCCCATGATCAAACCCCAACCATCGACCAGCACAAACAGCATGAGCTTGAATGGCATGGAAATCATCATGGGCGAGAGCATCATCATGCCCATGGACATCAGCACGCTGGCAACAATCAGATCAATCACCACGAAGGGGATGTAGATCAGAAAGCCGATCGTGAAAGCGCTTTTGAGCTCAGAAGTGATGAAGGCCGGAACCAAGGTGGTGAAGGGCACGGTGTCAGGGCTCAGCGGCTCGCCTTTGCGGGCAATTTGCATGAACAGCGCAATGTCGTCGCTGCGGGTCTGCGCCATCATGAACTTGCGAATCGGCGCTTCGGCAGCGGCGAGTGCCTTGTTGAAGTCCATGCCGTTTTGTAGGTAAGGCACCAGCGCATTTTGGTAAACGTCGGTGAGAACCGGCTGCATGATGAAAAGTGTGAGGAAAAGGGACAAGCCAACCAGCACGGTATTGGGCGGCGTTTGACCGGTGCCCAAAGCCTGGCGAAGCAGCGACATGACAATGATGATACGCACGAAGGACGTCATCATGAGCAGCAATGAGGGCAGCACTGCCAGCGTGGTCATGAGGGCCAGCAGTTGCAGCGTCAGGCTGTACTGCGTGCCGCCCTTGCCGCCCGTCACATTGACCATGGGCAGACCCTGGGACCAGGCGGCCAGCGGCAAAGCCAGCAACAAAAAGATGGCCAGGGGCCGCCAGAAATTACGCTTCATGGCTGTCTTTCTCTTCACCGGTCGCGGGCCAGTTGCCCAGGGCTGTGATTTGAGCAGGTGAAATACCGACCAGGACTTCGCGGTTGCCAACGCGCACCAGAGCGACTTTTTGACGCGGGCCCACGCTGACAGCTTCGATCACCTGGAGTTGCCTCGGAGTACCGTTTGGGCGCACGCCTGTTTGCATGCGTTTGAGCGCCCAGAGCAGGCCGCCCAAAAGGCAGAGCACCAAGATCAAGCTGCCGGCAAAGCGCAGCATGTCGACAGCTGAAAGACCGCTGGCCATGATCAGAGGTTCTTCATGCGTTCAGAGGCCGGCACGACGCGTGTGAGGCGGATGCCGTAGCGGTCATTGACCAGCACGACTTCGCCTTGCGCGACCACAGTCTTGTTGACCAGCAGATCTAACGGTTCGCCGGCAATATGGTCTAACTCAACCACACTGCCCTGCGTCAAGCGCATCAGATCGCGAATTTTGATCATGGCGCGGCCGACTTCAACGGACAAAGTGACCGTGATGTTTTGCAGCACGTCAGCATTGATTTTGGAGTCGGTGCCGCCAGCGTTGTCAGCAGCGGTTTTGTCGAGTGGTGAGTCGGTCATATCGGGTTCCTGATTGTCATTGCATGCCGGGGATCACGGCGCGTTCAATTTGCACGGCAGTCTGAGTGCCAAGGGCACCAATCTGCACGTCAAAAGCGGGAACGTCGTTGATGGAGAGCCGAGCCAGTTCGGGCTTCTTAAAGTACAGCACGTCGCCGGGCTGCAGATTTTCGATGGTCGATAAGTTACTCTCGAAGGAGCTTAGCAGGACGCGCATTTCGAGGTCGGCGCTGTCCACGGCACTTTCCAGATCGTCGCGCCACTGATTGTCGGACTCTTCGTTACCGTCGCCGGTTTGCACGCGACTGCGCAGCAGGTCACGCACGGGCTTGAGGGATGAATAAGGGTAGACCAAGTCAACAAAACCATGGGCCTTGGGGCCGCTTTCGGACTCGAAACGGGTCAAAATGACCAGGTCGTTTTCGTCGGCAATCTGGGCAAACTGGGGGTTGATCTCTGAGCTGACCAGCTCGAACTCAATGTCCATGAGCGGGGACCAGGCTTCTTTAAGTGAACGAAAGAACACGTCCAGGATCATGTTGATGATGCGGGTTTCAGTGGGCGTGAACAGCCGCCCTGCCGGCAACTGGCCCACGCCTACGCCAAAGCCACCAAAAAAACTGTCCAGCGAGCTGAAGACAACCACCGGGTCGATGACGACCATGGAGTAGCCGCGCAAAGGGTTCATGCGCACCACGTTGACCGAAAGCGGCGCCTTGAGGTCTTGCAGGTATTCACCAAAGCGCATGATCTTCACACGGGTGGGTGTGACACGCGGGCTGCTGCGCAGCATTTCGAGCAGGCCCAAGCGAAACAGGCGCACAAAGCGCTCGTTGATCATGTCAACCGAAGCGACATTGACGCCCAGGCTGCTGTCTTCACTGGCCAGGTCATGCTTGCGCACGCG
>CAMBWM010000050.1 GCA_945871335.1 Polaromonas sp. YR568
GCTCTCCGAAGAGCAGGCGCAAACCATCAAGATGAACGCCATCACCGAGTGGGCCGCCTTGCCGGCCACCGAGATGTTTTTGCGCGACAACCGCGATGACAGCGATTTTTCGGCCTTCATGTCGATCTGGTTTTTTGAAGAGCAAAAACACTCGCTGGTGTTGATGGAGTACCTGCGGCGCTTTCGGCCCGATCTAGTGCCCACCGAGGCCGAGTTGCACGAGGTGCGCTTTGAGTTTGAACCGGCGCCCGCACTGGAAACCCTGATGCTGCATTTTTGCGGCGAGATCCGGCTGAACCACTGGTACCGCCGCGCCAGCGAATGGCACAGTGAGCCCGTCATCAAGCAAATCTACACCCAGCTCAGCCAGGACGAAGCACGCCACGGCGGCGCCTACCTGCGCTACATGAAGCGTGCGATCCACAAATTCGGTGACGAGGCCTTGGCGGCCTTCAGCAAGGTTGGCGTTTTAATGGCCAGCGCCCGCCGTACCGCGCAAGCCCTGCACCCGACCAATCTGCATGTGAACAAGGCTTTGTTTCCACGGGACACCGTTCAATCGCGCTTGCCCGACCCGCTTTGGCTGGAGCATTGGCTGGACACTCAGATCAAGTTTGACGCCGTCTGGGAAAGCAAAGTCGTTGAGCGCATCCTGCACAACATGAGTCTGCTGATGGAGCAGAGTTTCAAGACCGTGCAAGAACTCAATCGTTACCGCAAAGAGCTCAGCCGGAGCATGGCAGCCGCCGGCGATACGGCGCCGGTGGCCAGCTAAGCGCTGGCCGGCAAGTTTGCAAAAAGCCCCGCGTGCCGGGGCTTTTTTTTGTCAAATGCCGCGCTGCCGGTCCAGGTGGAACTGAAGCACAAAGTCACCGAAGTTGCCGGCATCGAGGGCGGCGCGAACTTCGCTCATCAGATTCAAGTAATAGTGCAGGTTGTGAATACTGTTGAGCATGGGGCCGAGCATCTCGCCGCAGCGGTCCAGGTGGTGCAAGTAAGCGCGTGAGAAATGCAGGCAGGTGTAACAGCTACAGGTCGTGTCCACCGGCTGCTCGTCAGCCTTATAGCGGGCGTTGCGAATTTTTAAATCGCCAAAGCGCGTGAACATGTGGCCGTTGCGCGCGTTGCGCGTCGGCATCACGCAGTCAAACATGTCTACGCCGGCACCCACGCCCTCGACCAGGTCTTCCGGCGTGCCCACGCCCATCAGGTAGCGCGGTTTATCGGCTGGCAGGCGATGCGGCGTGTGCGCCATGATGCGCTGCATTTCTTCCTTGGGTTCACCAACGCTGACGCCGCCGATGGCGTAGCCGGGCAAATTGAGTTCGACCAGCGCGTCCAGCGACTCCCGCCGCAGGTTCTCAAACATGCCGCCCTGCACGATGCCAAACAGCGCGTTCGGGTTTTTGAGACGGCCGAATTCGCTGACGCAGCGGCTGGCCCAGCGCAGGCTCAACTCCATCGACTGGCGCGCTTCGCTTTCGGTGGTGATGTGGCCCTTGGTGTCGTAGGGCGTGCATTCGTCAAACTGCATGACGATGTCGCTGTTGAGAACAGTCTGGATCTGCATCGAGATCTCGGGCGTCAAAAACAACTTGTCACCATTCACCGGGGAGGCGAACTTGACGCCTTCTTCAGAGATCTTGCGCATCTCCCCAAGCGACCAGACCTGAAAGCCACCGCTGTCGGTCAGTATCGGTTTGTTCCAGCTCTCAAAGCGGTGCAGGCCGCCGAATTGCTGCATCACGTCCAGGCCCGGGCGCATCCACAAATGAAAGGTGTTGCCCAAAATGATTTGCGCGCCCATCTCGTACAGCGTCTGCGGCATCACCCCCTTGACGGTGCCGTAGGTGCCCACTGGCATGAAGATGGGGGTTTGCACCACGCCGTGGTTCAGCGTCAGCGTGCCGCGGCGCGCGAACGAGCCCAGGTACGCGCCGTCGGCAGGGTCGGTTTTCAGGACTTCAAAATTAAGCATGGTTGGATTGTCTCAGGCGGCTCAGTCGTTCAAGCCTTGCGGCGCTCCAACAGCATGGCGTCACCGTAGCTGAAGAAGCGATAGCGCTCGGCAATCGCGTGCCGGTACAGCGCCATGATGTGCGCATGGTCTGCAAAGGCGCTCACCAGCATCATCAATGTGCTTTTGGGTAAATGAAAGTTGGTCAGCAGCAAGTCCACCACCCGAAACTCGAAGCCTGGCGTGATGAAGATATTGGTGTCGCGGCAAGCTTCCCCAAAATGCGCATGCGACTCCAGCGCCCGCACGGTGGTGGTGCCGACGGCCACCACGCGCCCACCGCGCAAGCGGCAATCGGCGACAGCCTGCAATGTGGCGGCCGGCACTTCGAAGCGCTCGAAATGCATCACATGCTCGCTCACGATCTCCGTCTTCACCGGCTGAAAAGTACCGGCGCCCACGTGCAGCGTGACGCTGGCCTGCGCCACGCCGCAGGCGGTCAGGCGCGCCAGCATGGCCTCATCAAAGTGCAGCGCTGCGGTCGGTGCGGCCACCGCGCCGGGGTGTTTGGCAAAGACGGTCTGGTAGCGCGCTTCGTCCTCAGCCGAGTCGGCGTGCGTGATGTATGGCGGCAGTGGCACATGGCCGTGCGCAGCCATCAGCGCATACGGGTCGGCGCTCAGCGTGAAGTGGTAAAGCGGGCCGTCAGCGTTTGGCCAGCGCCCGATCAAGGTCGCGGTGAAGCCGCCGTCCATCTGCAAGACCGCACCCGGCAGCGGCTTTTTGCTGACCTTCATGTGCGCAGCGACTTCCAGCCCCTGGCCGCCGGCCAGCACCCGCTCGATAAGCAGCTCGAGCCGCCCGCCGCTGGTTTTCTGGCCATACAGCCTGGCTTTGACCACCTGCGTGTCGTTGAAAACCAGCAGGTCGCCGGGCTTGAGCAGCCCGGGCAAGTCGGCAAAGCGCCGGTCTGCAGGCGTGGCCTGTCGGCCGTCCAGCAGGCGCGAGCCGCTGCGCTCGGCGGGCGGGTGCTGCGCGATCAGTTCGGGGGGCAGGTGAAAGTCAAAATCAGCCAGCGTGAAAACGCGCTGAGGCTCAAGAGGGGGTAGCAAAGTCATGCGCTTGAGGGCCGGACGGGCCCGTTCCAAGTTGAAGAGAAAAGAAGTTAAGCCGCGATTTTGGCACGCCGGCGGCCCCCTTCTGCAAAGGCACAATCGGCGCATGTCTGCCGACCTGCCCCACGCACCCCCCGGCCCCAAGCCCAAGCCGGCGGAGAAGTCGCAGGCGCAAAAACTGCTCGACAAGCTGGGGCTGTCGCGCCCGATCGACATGGCGCTGCACCTGCCGCTACGCTACGAGGACGAAACCCGCATCACCAGATTGGCCGATGCGCGTGATGGCGATTTGGTGCAGATCGAAGCTGAAGTCACGCACTGCGAGGTCACGTTCAAGCCGCGCCGGCAACTGCGCGTCAAGGTGGACGACGGTAGCGACAGCTGCGTGCTGCGTTTCCTCAACTTTTACCCGGCGCACCAGAAAACGCTCGCCGTGGGTGCAAGAGTGCGCGTGCGCGGCGAGTTGCGTGGCGGTTTTTTGGCGCGCGAAATGGTGCATCCCAGTTTCAAGCTGGCCGGTGGCGACTTGCCGGTGGCGCTGACGCCTGTTTACCCGACGGTGGCGGGCTTGCCGCAAGCCTATTTGCGCCGCGCAGTTCAAAGCAGCCTGACGCGCGCCGACCTGACAGAAACGCTGGCGCCGGCGGCGCTGACCAGTTTGCCGTCGGGGCCGCAGGCGCTGATGGGATTACGGGAAGCCTTGAATTTTTTGCACTATCCCACGCCCGACGTGGCGCTTGCAGCGCTGGAAGACCGCAGCCACCCGGCCTGGCAGCGGCTCAAAGCCGAGGAGTTGCTGGCGCAGCAGTTGTCGCAGCTGGAGGCGCGGCGCATACGTGCGGCCATGCGCGCGCCGGCGCTCAAGGCCCAGGGCCCGGATGGCGACAGCTTGCATGCGCGGTTGCTGCAAGCTTTGCCCTTTGCGCTGACAGCCGCGCAAGAGCGCGTGGGCCACGAGATTGATGCCGACTTGCAAAAAAGCCTGCCTATGCACCGATTGTTGCAAGGCGACGTGGGTTCGGGCAAAACGGTGGTGGCGGCGCTGGCGGCGGCGCACTGCATGGACGCCGGCTGGCAATGCGCGCTGATGGCACCCACCGAAATTCTGGCTGAGCAGCACTTTCGCAAACTCATCGGCTGGCTCGAACCCCTGGGCATACAGACCGCCTGGCTGACCGGCAGCCAGAAAGCCAAGGAGCGGCGCGAGGCGTTGGCCATGATCGAAAGCGGCGCGGCCGCCCTGGTCGTCGGTACGCACGCGGTGATCCAGGACAAGGTGCGCTTCAACAACTTGGCGCTGGCCATCATTGACGAACAACACCGCTTTGGCGTGGCACAGCGTTTGGCCCTGCGAAGCAAGATGACGGCCGGCGGGCAAGAGCCGCATCTCTTGATGATGACGGCCACGCCGATTCCTCGCACGCTGGCCATGAGTTACTACGCTGACCTGGATGTGTCGACCATCGACGAATTGCCGCCCGGGCGCACGCCAGTGGTCACCAAGGTGATCAGCGAGAGCCGGCGGGACGAGGTGATTGAGCGCATCCGCAGCCAGCTTGCCGAAGGCCGGCAGGTCTACTGGGTCTGCCCGCTGATCGAAGAAAGCGAAGCAGTGGACCTGACGAATGCCACCGAAACACACGAAGCGCTGACAGCAGCGCTGCCGGGTACGGCGGTCGGTCTGCTGCATTCGCGCATGCCGCCGGCCGACAAAAAAGCCGTCATGGCGCAATTCAACGCGGGCGCGTTGGGCGTGCTGGTCAGCACCACGGTGATTGAGGTGGGTGTGGACGTGCCCAATGCCTCGTTGATGGTGATCGAGCATGCCGAACGCTTCGGGCTGAGCCAGTTGCACCAGCTGCGCGGCCGGGTGGGCCGCGGCGCGGCGGCTTCTGCCTGCGTGCTGCTTTATTCCACAGGGGACGGCCCGCGCCTGGGTGAGACCGCACGCGCCCGTCTCAAGGCCATGGCCGATACGCAGGATGGCTTTGAGATTGCACGGCGCGATCTGGAGATTCGCGGACCCGGCGAATTTTTAGGCGCGCGGCAGTCGGGCGCGCCCTTGCTGCGCTTTGCCGACCTGGCGACCGACGTCGAGCTGCTGGCCTGGGCGCGTGAGAGCGCTCCGCTGATGCTGGACCGGCACAACGCACTGGCGCAGCGCCACATTTTGCGCTGGCTGGGTGGCAAAGCCGACTACCTCAAGGCCTGAGCGACAAAGCAGGACAATCAGCGCATGACCCTCACCGAACTCAAATACATCGTGGCCGTGGCGCGCGAGAAGCACTTCGGCCGCGGCGCCGAGGCCTGCCACGTGTCGCAGCCGACCTTGAGCGTGGCGATCAAGAAGCTCGAGGAAGAACTGCAGGTCAAGCTGTTTGAGCGCAACGCCAACGAGATCACCGTCACGCCGCTGGGGCTGGAGATCGTGCGCCAGGCCCAAAGCGTGCTGGAGCAGGCCGACAGCATCCGCGAGATCGCCAAGCGCGGCAAAGACCCACTGGCCGGCGCCTTGCGCCTGGGCATCATCTACACCATCGGCCCCTATTTGCTGCCCGACCTGGTGCGTCAAAACATCACACTCAGCCCGCAAATGCCCTTGATGCTTCAAGAAAATTTCACCGTCAAGCTGCTTGAAGAGCTGCGCACCGGCGAGATCGACTGTGCGATTCTGGCCGAGCCTTTTCCCGACACCAACCTGGCGATCGCGCCGCTGTATGACGAGCCATTTGTCGCTGCCGTCCCCAGTGATCACCCGCTGGCCGCGCGCAGCAGCATCACGGCCGAAGAACTCAAGCAGCAAACCATGCTCTTGCTGGGCAATGGCCATTGCTTTCGCGACCATGTGCTGGAGGTCTGCCCCGAATTCGCGCGTTTTTCCAGCAGCACCGAAGGCATCAGCAAAAGCTTTGAGGGCTCATCGCTGGAGACCATCAAACACATGGTGGCCGCCGGGATGGGCGTGACGCTGGTGCCACGCCTGAGTGTGCCCAAGGGCGAACTGGCGGCTTTGGGCAGTCCGGCAAAAGCGCGCAAGGGGGCCAAGGCGGTGACCACCAAGGGCGTGCCATCAGGCGAACCCTCGTTCATCCGCTACCTGCCTTTTGAAGGCCATGTGCCCACGCGCCGCGTAGTGCTGGCCTGGCGCCGTAGTTTCACGCGTTACGAAGCCATTGCGGCATTGCGAAATGCGATTTATGCCTGCGAATTGCCGGGCGTAACGCGTATTTCCTGAGCCTGGCCCGCAGGTTTTAGCCCCTCACCACCGAATGTCTACATCGCTGCCTGTTGAACCGCCACCCGGCAAGCTCGCCCTGTACTTGCAGTTGATACGCTGGGACCGGCCGGCCGGCTGGTTGCTGCTCTTGTGGCCCACACTGTCGGCCCTGTGGATTGCTGCCGACGGCTTTCCGGGCTGGCATTTGTTGGCGGTGTTCACGCTGGGCACCATCCTCATGCGTAGCGCCGGCTGTTGTGTCAATGACGTGGCCGACCGTGACTTTGACCGCCATGTCAAACGTACGGCTGGCCGGCCGGTGACGCGCGGTGCGGTCTCGGTCAAAGAGGCACTGCTGCTGGGCGCGGCGCTGGCGCTGGCGGCCTTTGCTTTGGTACTGACCACCCAGCGAGCAGCAGTGCTGTGGTCGTTTGCCGCGCTGGCCGTGGCCATCATTTACCCCTACGCCAAACGCTATGTCGCCATGCCGCAGGCGGTGTTGGGCGTGGCTTTCAGCTTTGGTATTCCGATGGCTTTTGCCGCGGTGCAAGGCCAAGTGCCGGCGTTGGCCTGGGTGCTGCTGTTGGGCAATCTGTTCTGGGTGCTGGCCTACGACACCGAATACGCCATGGTCGACCGGGATGATGACTTGAAGATCGGCATTAAAACATCGGCCATCACGCTGGGACGTTTTGACATCGCGGCCATCATGCTCTGCTACGGGCTGTACATGACGGTCTGGACGCTGGCCTTGTGGCCGCAATCCTTCAATGCTTTTTATGGTGCGGCACTGTCTGCAGCCGCTGCGCAGGCCCTGTGGCACGGCTGGCTGATCCGCGACCGCCAGCGCGAGCCCTGCTTCAAGGCCTTTCGCCTGAACCACTGGCTGGGTTTCGCTGTTTTTGTGGGCGTGGCCTTGTCTTACGGGCCGATTTCCCAGGGCTGAAGAAAGGCCGTTGTCAGACGGAAAAAGCCCGCTGTTAGCTGACTTTTTTGATGGTGCTGAAGTCTCAGGCCGCGCCGAACTCGCCGCCCAGCTCGGCAGCGCGCTGCCGGGCCGCCAGCATGGCCGCCTTGAACTGCGGTTTAACACCGCTGGCCTGCATGGCGGTGAGGGCTGCATAAGTGGTTCCACCCTTGGAGATGACGCGTTCGCGCAAGGTGGCCAGCGGCTCGTCGGAGGCTTGCGCCAGCGCCGATGCGCCGACAAAGGTGGCCAGTGCCAGCTGCCGGGCCTGCGCCGCATCCAGCCCCATCTCGACACCGGCTTCGACCATGGCTTCCATGAAATAAAACACATAGGCCGGGCCTGAACCCGAAAGGGCCGTGACCGCGTCAAGCTGCTCTTCTTGCGCCAGCCACAGGTGATCGCCCGTGGTTTGCACCACTGCTTCGACGATCCAACGGTCGGCTGCCGTGACGGCCGGCCGCGCCAGCAGCGCGGTGATGCCCAGGCCGATCAGAGCGGGTGTGTTGGGCATGGCCCGCACCACGCGCTCGCTGCCCAGCCAGCGCGCAATGCTGTCTGAGCGGATGCCGGCCGCCACGCTCAGGTGCAGCGCACCTGGCGTGTGCGTGCGCACCTCGGCGGCGGCCTGGCTGAAGACCTGGGGCTTGACCGCCCACACCACCAGGGCGGCGCTGCCCAGGCTGGCTTGTGCGCCGGCCATCACACGAACGCCGAATTGGGACTGCAGTTTGGTGGCCTGTTCGGCAAAGGGTTCGACCACCTGAATCTGCCCGGGGGCCAGGCCACGTTTGATCAAGCCGCCAATGATGGCGCTGGCCATGTTGCCGCCGCCGATGAAGGCAATCTGGAGGGCGCTGATGTCGTGGCTGGGCTGGCTCATGGTGTCCTTTGATGTCGCAGGGGCAGGTTCAAATTGTCGCCGACACGTTCAAGGCAGTACGGTTTGGCGAACCGCATGCTCCCACTTGGCCATCAGAGTGCCTGCCTGGTCCCGGCTCATGGCCGGTAAGAAACTGCGTTCAGCGCGCCACATGGCAGAGAGTTCACTGGTGCTCTTGTACAGCCCACTGGAAAGGCCAGCCAGGTAGGCGGCGCCAAGCGCTGTGGTTTCTGTCACGGCCGGCCGCACCACCGCAATCCCCAGTAGATCGGCCTGGAATTGCATCAGCAAATCATTGACGCAGGCGCCACCGTCAACCCGCAACTCAGTCACAGGCGCTGCACCGGCCGCCACGGCGTCACGACTCATGGCCAGCAAGAGCGCCGCACTTTGGTAGGCAATGCTTTCAAGCGCCGCGCGCGCGATGTGGGCCTGCGTGCTGCCGCGCGTCAGACCGGTGATACTGCCGCGGGCATCGGGCTGCCAGTAAGGCGCACCCAGACCCGTGAAGGCCGGCACCAACATCACGCCGCCGGCATCGGGCACGCTTTGCGCCAGCGCCTCTACCTCACTGCTGCTGCGTATGGCACCCAGTCCATCGCGCAGCCACTGCACCACCGCGCCGCCCACAAACACGCTGCCTTCCAAAGCGAATTGCGGCTGGGCGCTGGTT
Source organism: Polaromonas sp. YR568 (assembly GCA_945871335.1). The sequence goes on from CAMBWM010000050.1 coordinate 8,813, forward strand.
TGCGCCGCGCTGGTGGTCAGCAGACCGTTGTGCGATGTCTGAAAGGTGCTGCCCGTGTGCATCAACATGAAGCAACCGGTGCCATAAGTGTTTTTGGCCATACCGGCTGAAAAACAGGCCTGGCCGAAAAGCGCGCTTTGCTGGTCACCCGCCACGCCGCCAATCGGCACTGATGAACCCAGCAATTCGGGCAAGGTCTGGCCGTAATGCGCGCTCGAGGGCTGCACGGCGGGCATCAGGCTCGCCGGAATGTCCAGCAGTGCCATCAGCTCGGCGTCCCAGGTGTTGCTGTGCACGTTAAAGAGCATGGTGCGCGAGGCATTGCTCACATCGGTGGCGTGAACGGCGCCGCCCGTGAGTTGCCAAAGCAACCAGCTGTCGATGGTGCCAAAAGCCAGTTCGCCACGCTCGGCTTGTTGCCGCGCCCCGGGCACGTTATCGAGCAGCCATTTGAGTTTGCTGCCTGAAAAATAGGCGTCGATCAGTAAGCCGGTTTTTTGCTGAATCAGTGCCGCCCGGCCGTCAGCGCGCAGGGCGGCGCACGTGCTTTCTGCCCGCCTGTCTTGCCAGACGATGGCGTGGTGCACCGCTTGGCCTGTACGGCGGTTCCACAGCACCGTGGTCTCGCGCTGGTTGGTGATGCCGATGGCATGGATGTCGCTCGCCTGCAGACCGGCTTTGGCCAGAGCCTGGCGGGCCGTCGCGAGTTGGTCCTGACAGATCACCATCGGGTCGTGTTCGACCCAACCGGGCTGCGGAAAAATCTGCGGCAGCTCCTGCTGGGCCATGGCCACGATGCGGCCCTGGACATCAAACACGATGCTGCGCGAGCTGGAAGTGCCTTGGTCGAGTGCGAGCAGGTAAGTCATGGCAATGGCGTTTTAAAAAGTGTCAGCTTAGCGTGAAATTCACCGGCGCTACGCAAGCCGTCGGGTGCGTGGAAAATAGCGGTATGACCTTTGCGCCACCCCCAACTTTGCCACCCACCCTTCCGCTTGCCTGCCGGCGGACTGATTTGCTGGCCCGTTTGGCTGAGCCGCACACGTATGACCTGGCCGTGATCGGTGGCGGCGCCACCGGTCTGGGTGTTGCACTGGAGGCCGCTGCGCAGGGGCACTCGGTGATCTTGCTGGAGTCTCACGACTTCGCCAAAGGCACCTCCTCACGCGCCACGAAGCTGGTGCACGGAGGCGTGCGCTATCTGGCGCAAGGAAATTTGTCGCTGGTGCGCGAAGCGCTGCACGAGCGGGCGGTGATGTTGAAAATCGCACCGCACATCGCCCGACCCCTGGCCTTTGTCATGCCTTCCTATCAATTTTGGGAAGCGCCTTTTTATGGCTTGGGCTTGAAGATGTACGACCTGCTCGCCGGTGCTGCCGGCTTGGGGCGTACAGAATTTTTAAGCCGCACGCAAACCCTTGGCCTTTTACCGGGTGCAGAGCCCCAAGGCCTCAAGGGCGGCGTCAAATACTGGGATGGTCAATTTGACGATGCGCGGCTGGCGCTGGCGCTGGCCAGAACGGCGGCGGTCAAGGGAGCACTACTTGTCAATTACTGCCCGGTCACAGGCTTGATTCACGAGGGCGGGCAACTGGCGGGGCTGCATGCGCGCGACCAGGAAAGCGGACAGACTTTCGAGATCCGGGCGCGCTGCATCGTCAATGCAGCGGGTGTCTGGGTGGACCAGTTGCGCCAACTCGACGCCCAGGCGGCCGGCTCGACGGCCACGCCCATGGTGGCGCCCAGCCAGGGGGTGCATCTGGTGGTGGACCAGTGCTTCTGGCCCGGCGAGAACGCCTTGCTGGTGCCCAAAACGCGAGACGGGCGGGTGTTGTTTGCCGTGCCCTGGCTGGGCAAGCTTATTTTGGGCACCACCGACACGCCGCGCGAGGACCTGGCCCGCGAGCCGCGAGCCTTCAAGGAAGAGGTCGACTTTATATTACGCGAATCGGCACGCTATCTGCGCCGCGCCCCGCATGCCGCAGACGTGCGCAGTGTTTGGGTCGGGCTGCGTCCGCTGGTGCGTCCGCTGAAATCGGGCGACGGCCGCACGCAGGGCCTGTCTCGGGAGCACACCGTTCTGGTCAGCAAAAGCGGCCTGGTCACTGTGACGGGCGGCAAATGGACAACCTACCGCGCGATGGCCGCGGATGTTCTGGCGCATTGCCGGCAAGCCGGCCGTTTGCCGGCAGGCGCGCCATCTCCGACGGCCAGCCTGCCATTGGTCGGCGCACAGGCCGGCGCGAACAGCTTGACCCAAGCCCCCGGTTTGCACAGCTACGGCAGCGAAGCCTCTTACGTGCAAAGCCTGCCCGGTGCAGATCGCTGGCTGTGCCCAGGCCTGTCGGAGGCCATGGTCCGGTTTGCTGGACGCCATGAATACGCCCGAACAGTTGAGGATGTGCTGGCCAGGCGTTCGCGGCTGCTCTTTCTGGATGCCCGCCTGGCCGAGTCCCTTGCGCACGATGTGGCTGGCATTTTGCAGGAAGAAACCGGCGCAGACCCGGGTCTTGAGTCATTTCGGGCAATCTGCCGTCAATACCAATCGTTGACAGCCTGAGTGCAGCTGCCGCACAAGCGGGCGGCCAAATGTCGCAAAAATGATACATAAAGCCGTATGTGTGGGATGGCCTCACTTTTTGAAGCCGGCCGCATCGCCACTATTTTGTGCAACACAGAAAATTTTTCTATGATGTCGTTGACGAAGGCTGAAAACGGGGTCATAATCGAGGGCTTCGCTTCAAAAAGGCGTGGACTTCTGCCCAGCGGAAGCAGTGCAAGTGGTTTGCATTGTGGACGACGGGCCCAAGACTGACTGGCTGACGGCTGAGCTCAATTTAATTTGGGCACGCTTGAAACCGGTGCAAGTTGGGACTAATTTAAATGATTCAAACGCAATCCAAACTCGATGTTGCTGACAACACGGGTGCCAAATCCGTGATGTGCATCAAAGTGCTGGGCGGCTCCAAGCGCCGCTATGCCAGCGTTGGTGACGTCATCAAGGTGAGCATCAAAGAAGCCGCTCCACGTGGCCGCGTCAAAAAAGGCGAGGTTTACAGTGCCGTGGT